>DULZ01000044.1 GCA_012840125.1 Clostridia bacterium
CCAATCCTACCCCAGCATTGGACAAAGAACATTTGTTTTAAAACGAAGAAAAAAGCCGCTGCCTTCGGCTGCTACGGCTGGAGCGGCGAGTCCGTGAAAATGATCAATGAAAAGTACTGCTGCACCAGGGGCCACCACCAGGCGGCGCCAAAGCCCATGACACAGGAAACCAGGAGAGTAAGAATGATGCCGGGCAGGAGAAAATCCTTACTGTGGATTAAGCCCGTGTTGTAAACCATCACATTGGGAATGGTCTCTACCACCAGGATGAACCCGAAGAGACTGGCAATCCCCGTCGCCAGGGCCATCACGAAGGGATCCGCCCCGTGATGGAGGGCCAGCTGGTATACGATGGGCACCAGAGTAATGGTAACCGTAGCTACATTACCGATGGCCAAGTGATATATTTGGGTAAACAAAGTAATGAGCAAGATAGCCAGCACGGGATATACAAACATTTCCCCGACAAATCCCAAACCGAAAAAGGCCCCGGCAATGAACTGGGCCGCTCCCTGGTTAGCCACACTGCCCACAGACAAGGTGGCGGCGATCAAAATCACCGAATCCCAGGAAATCCGCACCGTCTTTTCCCACCGGCTGCAGCCGATACCGGGCAAGCACATCAAGATCACGGCCACGATGGCCCCGATGGAGCTGTGCAGCCCATGCCATCCTTCCGTCATCCAGATGGCAAAGGTCAAGGCGAGAATAGCCATGCATCTCTTTTCGGCGGCGGAGATGGGGCCCAGTTCCTGCAGTTTTCTTTGAAACGCCTCCCTGCCCCCGGGGAATTCCTTTACTTCCGCCGGGAAACATTTCACCAGCACCCACCAGAGCACCGGCAGCAGGATGAGGCTTAAAGGAAAAGCGTAAGCCATCCAGGCTAGATAAGTCACCGGCTTCCCCGTCAACTGGTGCAGCAAATCGGAGGTGATGACATTGGCGATGGCCCCGGGCAGCAAGCCCAAACCAGTGATATTAGTCCCAAAGGCCACCCCCAAAAGGAGCATCCCGCGGATATTGGGCGCCGGGCCCTGGGCTTCCATTTCCTCGATGATGCTTAAGACCACCGGCAATAACAAAGCCGCCCGGACGGCGGTGGCGGGAATAAAAAAAGCCAGGACCTCAAGAATGATGAGAAGGGCCGCCAGAATCCCGGCCGGGGTGGTTTTCGTGCGGGCCAAGAAGAAATAGGCTACCCGGTTGCCCAGCGGTGTGCTGTTAATGGCGTTAGCCATCATCAAACCGGCGGCGATGAGAAAGGTGGAGCCGCTGGCAAAGCCGCTTAAAGCCTGTTCGATGGGCGCCGCTCCGGTCATGACTAAAGCGGCGATGGCAATAAAAGCCGATAACGCGAGGGGTACCGGCTCCAGGACCCACAGGATAATGGCCAGGGCCATCACCGCCAGGGTACTTCTGATCTGCCAGTCCATAGTTGCCGGGGTGAACAATAATACCCCGGCGAAAGCGCCAAAGGCCACCAGCAGGTACGCAATTTCCCTCCGGTATGACGGCCATGCTCTCTCTTTGATCTGTTCCTCGGTAATCATGCCACCCCTCCGCTCCAATAGACAATGCAGAAAATTCGTAATTTTGCTTTTCTCTTTATTTTATCAGAAAAGAAGCGATAATTCACTAGCTAAGAAAGACCCGGCGGTTATGCCTGCCGGCGGCCTCATGACCGGGAGACGGCCACTGAAACGGAAGCCTTCAAACGAAGCGGAAAAAATTTCGGAAAAATGAGATTATTGCCCCCTTGCGCAATCATTGCCTTCATGCTACAATCATGTTAATTTGATACCAAGTAAAAGCAATGAAGGAGAAAAGTAGATTAACCCCAGTCTTCCAGGGAGGAAGAGTCGTGGACTGGAAGCTCTTCCAAGACATGATTAATCGAAGTTCCCTCCGGAGCTGCCGGCTGAAACCCCTGCGGCAAGTAGGCCGGGCCGGGACTCCCGCCGTTACAAGGGAGAGGGTACCGGACTTATCCCGTACCCCACAAGAGATAACCTAATGCCATTAGGTTAATTAGGGTGGTAACGCGAAACTTTTCGCCCCTAAACCGGGTGAAAAGTTTTTTTGTTCGGGGATAAGCTGTACCCTGTAGAGTGGGTTAAAGGCTGTCTTTAACCAACAAGGGTGGTACCGCGGAAGCCTCCGCTTTCGTCCCTCGGGGATGAAGCGGGGGCTTTCTTATTGATGGCAAGCAAGGGAGGTGAAATCAGGTGCTTGGACTGGCGGATTGGGGCATTGTCACAGCATACCTGGCCTGTGTGCTGGGTACCGTGGGCTGTGTATTATATGGCGTGATTAACTGGAACAGCAAATAAGGAGGAAGCTTGCGCATGGGCGAATATACTTTTTACGTCATGTTAGGTGTCTATACCGTCATCATTGCTTTTTGCGGTTACCTGGGTTACCGGCACACCAGGGATGCCAAGGATTACCTCATCGCCGGCAGCTCCATTAACCCGGCCTTGATGGCCTTGTCTTACGGTTCCACTTTCATTAGCACCTCCGCCATTGTGGGTTTCGGGGGCGCCGCAGGCATGTACGGCATGAGCCTTTTATGGCTGACTGCCTGCAACATTATTTTCGGCATCTTCGTAGCCTTCGTGTTTTTCGGCAAGCGCACCAAGATCCTCGGCACCAACTTGGGCGCCCAAACCTTTCCGGAACTCATGGCCAAAAGGTTTGACTCCAAGTTCATTCAAAACTACAGCGCGGTGCTGATTGCCGTTTCCATGCCTATCTACGCCGCCGCGGTGATGATCGGCGGGGCGCGTTTCTTGGAGCAGGCCATCAACATCAATTATGCTGTGGCCCTTATCATTTTTGCCATCTTAGTGGGTGTCTACGTTTTTTACGGGGGCTTGAAAGGCATCATTTACACCGATGCGGTGCAGGCGTCCATTATGTTTGTTGGTATGGTGTTCTTAATCGTAGCCACTTATACGACCCTGAGCGGCATTACAGAGGCTCACCGGCGGCTGACGGATATGGCTCACCTGGTACCGGAGAGTCTGGCTGCTCAGGGCCACACGGGCTGGACCTCCATGCCCGTCTTCGGCTCGGAGATCTGGCTTTATGTGATGACCACTTTGGTCTTAGGTGTGGGCATCGGTGTCTTGGCCCAGCCCCACCTGGCGGTGCGGTTCATGACCTTAAAGGGCACCGCCGACGTCAACCGGGCGGTGATTGTGGGCAGCATTTTCATCCTGTCCATGACGGGCGTGGCTTTTGTGGTTGGAGCTCTGTCCAACGCCTATTTCTATGAAAAATACGGCAAGATCTCCCTGTCCATGGTAACGGATCCGGCTACCGGAGCCCCGAACATTGACAAGATCATCCCTCTCTTTATCGCGGAAGCCCTGCCTGAATGGTTTGCGTACCTCTTCATGCTGTGCCTGCTGTCGGCGGCCATGTCCACCTTAAGCGGCCAATTCCATGTCATTGGCACTTCCATCCGGGACTTGCTCCAGCGTCGAGACGGCACCAACCAGGCCGGTACCACCACTTTCACCCGCTTAGGAGTACTGGTTGGGCTAATCGTTACCCTGGTGCTGGGCTTTAAACTGCCGGGCAGCATTATCGCCATTGCCACCGCCATGTTTTTCGGGCTGTGTGCCTCCGCTTTCCTGCCCATGTACATCGCCGCCCTCTACTGGCCCAGGGCTTCCAAGGCAGGAGTGATCGCCGGCATGGTTACCGGTTCGGCCATCTTCATCTTAAGCGTCTTATTCGTCCACCAGAAGGAAGCGGTCATCTTCGGGGTATCCCAGCTGCTTTTCGGGAAACCCTACTTGTTCGGCTTCCCCTGGAATATTATTGATCCCATGGTACTGTCCCTGCCCGTGGGGTTTGTCGTCACGGTATTAGTAAGCCTGGTGACGGCTCCTTTGAGCGAAAAGCACTTGGAGAAATGTTTCCACGGGTTCCGTCATGACCGGAGCCGGGCGCCCCAAGGCCAGGTGGCTTGGCTGGCGAAAAAGTAGCATTTCCCAGCCCGCCGCCCTTTGATACGTATCGTTCTTCCGAAACCGGCAGCTCACTGAGGCTGATAACTTTAACCATTATTCGGTCATTATCTTTAAGCCCTGGCCATGCCAACCGGCATGGTCCAGGGTTTTTTCCTATGAAAGACATAAGTCCGTGCCTTTTGCCTCCAACGGCTGTCCGGTACACCCCAGGCCGGTTAGTTCCATGCCCGGTTGTTTTTAGTTGATTATTGTTGATTATAATTGCTTTTTGTTTTGTTTAGCTTATAATAAAATCAGGGGTGAGGCAGATGTCAAAGGAAAATGGTTTAATCAACGCTCAGGCCCTGGCAAAGGAGCTGGGCTTGTCGGTGGAAACCATCTGGCGGTACACGAGGGAAAGAAAGATTCCTTATATTGACCTGGGAAGCAGGCAATACCGCTATAGGCTGGCGGACGTTCTTCAAGCGTTAAATGCTCCGGCTGTGAAAGAGCAAACAGGTAATTACGAGGCCGGACTGGAAAAGAAGTACACGTATCAAGACTACCTGGAAATGCCGGACGAGCCGGGCTACCGGATCGAAATTCTGGACGGGATACTGGTCAAAGAACCTTCCCCCAATGTAGCGCACCAGCGGGTTTCCCGGCGCCTGCAGCGCATTTTGGAGGACTATTTCTGGCAGGAAGACCCGGAAGGGGAAATCTTCAACGCCCCTTTGGATGTAACTTTTCACGATGTCACCGTGGTACAGCCGGACCTGCTGTACGTGGCCGGAACACAAAAGGAGATAGTCCAAGACACTCGCATTGACGGGGCCCCGGTTCTGGTGGTGGAAGTCTTATCCCCTTCCACCACTCGGAAGGACAGGCTGCAAAAACTGCAAATCTACCAAAAAGCCGGGGTGACCCATTACTGGCTCGTCAGCCCGGAAGAAAAAACCCTGGAGTGTTTTCAACTGCGGGACGGGGTCTATGCCCTGGTGGCCGGTGGGCTGGATGACGACGTGGTGGAACATCCTGCCTTTCAAGGATTATCCATTCCCCTCTCCAGTTTATGGAAATAAACCCTTGCTCAACCCTCTCCGGCACTCAGCCCGATAACTATGCCCTCGCGAGCCCCGGCAGTGGGAAGAAATATAAAAAGCGTGGCGGCAATAACGAAGGTTAGGCATCAACCTAACCTTCGTCTTTTTGGTTCGGATTAACGGAAGTTAATCAGCCGCTCCCGGTATTCGGTTTTCAGATCGTGCTGCAAGTAATTGATAAACCGCTGCAAGAACACCGCCGCTTCGGCCCGGGACATGGTCTGGTTGGGCAGCACATTGCCGTAGGCATCGCCGCTGACCAACCCCATCTCGGCGGCCACGTAGATAGCATCTCTCGCCCAGTAAGGAATCTGGGCATCATCCCGGAAAGGGGTCACCGTATTCTGCAAAGGCGCCAACCGTTCAAAGCCAAGAGCTTTGATCAGGGCGGTAATGGCCTCCGCCCGGGTCACGGAGCCCTGCGGGGCAAAGCGCCCCGGGGTGACTCCCGTCATGATACCGGCTTCACTGATGGTTTTAATCGCCTGGTAAGCAGGATGGTCCGCAGGCACGTCGCTAAAAGGGGAAACCTCCGTCACCGTTTGCTGCTGCCGGAACCGTTCAAAGGGATTCACCGTTTGAGTTTGCTGCTGGGCTGCCTCCGGGCTCTGCAGGTCCGTAAGCTGCACCAGGGCATAGGCAAACTCCCCTCTGGTCATATCCAGCCGGGGTCCGAAATAATCTCCTTTGGTGGTGAAAGCCTCAAGGCTCGCTAACTGCAAAACCGGCCCTTCGGCCCAGTGATTGGCCAAGTCCCGGAAAGGAGGCACCGGCAGCCAGCGCTGGGTGGGCATGGTGGCTAACCGGGCCGCCCCCGTGCGATGCCTGCGACCCCAGCTGTCTTTCACCAAGCCGTTGCGGTCAAATTCCGGCAGGTTAGCTTCATACCGCAAAATGCCTTCTTCTTGAATGGTTTCGATGTAACCCCCGGCAAAGCTGATAGGGGTAGGCTCATTGGCATGATAGGTTAAGTCCCTGGTTTTATTGAAAGAAATATCGATACTGAAGGTACCCGCCCAGTTCTGCCGGTAAGTCTCCTCTCCCACCTGCACTTCCCCGTCAAACCGGATGGTACCGTCAATGTGCTGGGTTTCCGTGCTGCCCCAGGCATGTTCATAACCCACCGTATCGCCCCAGGTCTCGATGACCACCTGCCCCCGGTTGCCGCTGATGCTGTACGTTTTGCGGCTGGTCCAGGTACCGCTGAAATAATCCACCGCCGGCTGGGAATCCACCAGCGCTGACTTGGAATACTGGTAGTCCGTGAGGGTATACCGCTGGGTGCCCACCGTAATCGTTTCCGTGAGCCGGTCCAGGTTGGTCACATAGACCGTTTGCCGGTTATCCATTTTGCTTTCCGCCGTAGAGGAATAAGAAGCGGTGCGGGTCAGCTTGATGGTGCCGTCCCGGCTTTGCAAGTTATAGGTCAGAGTAGTATTCAAACCGCTGCCGGTATTGCCCCGGGTAACCCGGCCGCCCCGCCCGCTGCCCTTCTGCACCGTCCCGGTCAACAGCACCGGTTCGCCGGTAATGAAAGTGACCTCCTGGTATTCCCGCTCGTTATAAATCCCTTCCTCCAGGTGCAGTTCCACAGCCCAGGCGGGAACAACCGCGCAACCAAGCAGGATTATGGCACAGATAAAGCTCCTCAAATATTTCCCCATACCGGTTCCCCCCTGTCTACTGCTTGAACAGCACGCAGCCGTCATACAGATCGTGCACTATATACACCACATCGCCGGGTTGCAGATCCCCAAGACCGCCGTAGAAAGAGCCCGTGTCCACCAGGGCGTCCTCCATGTTCAAGCGCAGGACCTGCGGGTTGGGAGTCCAGCGCTGGTAGCCCTCGCTCCAGTCCTGCACCCGGTCCAACACCAGGACGTGGCTGTCCCGGTTCACCGCCGCCACCCTGGCCACGCTGGTTTTCAAGTTTTCCGGGTTGCTGTACCGGATGGTCATGGCCAAGACCCGGTCCTCCTCATCGGCAATAACAAAGGCTTCCATGCGCAGGTACTCATCGCTCCAGCGGCTTTCCGCCAGCTGGTCCGGGGTAATCCAGCCCCCGGCATAATAGGCATCCCAGATCTTGGTGCGGTTATCAAAGGTCAAGGTAGGCATCCGGCGGGAAGAAACCGTCTCCCACTGGTTCCCCACCAGCTGCCGGGCCCGGGACAATTCTACTTCCCGGCGATCGATATCGGACAGCCGTCCCGCATAAACTTTGATTCTGGGCGGCACCCCTTGGAAATGCTGCATCAGGGCACTGTATTCCCCGGACGAGGTATAGATGGTCTCCAGGAAGACGTGCTCGCCTTCATGGAAGTCTTGCGGATCCACCAGTTTACCGTCCCGGATGGCGATGGTGCCGGCATCCACTAAGAAATTCTCACTGTTTTTCACCAGGCTGAACCGGTTCAAAGCCCAGGCCACCCGGTCAATGATGCCGTTATAAGGACGCGGTTCCCCGTCCCGCACCAATACCTTGCTGCCTAACAAGCTGCCGGAGGTGCTGCTCAAGGCAATGTACACCTCATGGCCGAGATAGCCGTTTCTCAGCTCTTCCATGGATACTAGCTGGTTGCCCAGGTAGATGTCGGCTCCCCCGTCGAGGACGATACTCCCTAAAGTGCCGAGAGGATACCAACTGCCGTAAAAGTATTCTTGGGGTTCCAGCAAGCTAACTTGCCTTCCCTCCGGGTAGACGGCATTCAGCCTACCCCGGACTACTTTGTCTGCTAAGCCTTCGTAACTGGATACCTCGACCCTACTCAACTGGCCGGTTAGAGTATCAACCACCTCCACCCGGACCCGGTCACCTATTCTAAGGTCCGCGACCTGCACCGGCCGGCCACCCTTGATGATGCGGGTGCCGGAGGTGATGCGATAGGTTCCTTCCTGATCGCCGTCCGCCAGGACCAGGTACTCACCCAATACCTGCTTCACCCGGCCCACTTTGGTTACCGGGCGCGCCGGGGTCTCGTAGCCGATGAGAGCGGGGCCAAAAGTGGCATGGATAGCTACGGCTGTATTGTTGCGCACCTCCAGCCGCAATTCCTGCCCAGGCACCAGGTCTATTAGGCTGCCGGGGCGCCCATCGATGACCACCGCTACCTGATCACTGAGAGGTATTACTCTCTTTTGCCCGGTATAGGGGTCTTGCAGTTCCAGTACTGTATTGTTGTTACTAAGACCGGCGAAATAACCGTCATACGCCAACTGCTGGCCAGAGCCAACCAAGGCGAACACAACCTCATTATTGGCGTTGAGTATAAACTCTACCTGCTCGCCCACCTGTAAATCGCCGGCTCTGGTAAGCCGGTTGTTTTTCAAAACCGGAAATCCTTTCCCGCTGCGAAAACTCACGATGGCCCGGTCATAACCGGCCAGCTGGACATCCAAGTCCACCCATTGCCCGGCCTTGTCCCCGCCGGCCACAGACCGGCCCAGCCGGTTCACAATGCGCCCTTGGAAACTGCTCCCGCCTAGCCGGTCCAATCCTTGCTCATTCACCCGGCTGAGCACCGAGGCCATTTCCCCCCGCTTGATGGTGCCCTTCGGCCGGAAAGTGCCACCGGGGTCCCCTCCCATGAGCTTCCGCTGCAGCACCGGTTCAATAGCGGAGAGCAATTCCGGATTAAAATCCCGCCAGTCGGAAAAGCTATAGACCAACTGCATGTTGATGCCATAGACGGCAGGGAGCTCCAAGGCCCGGGACAGCCAGGCGGCCACCTCCTGCCGCTGGGCCGGCCGGTTCCGGTTGTTGAGCAGGTCCGCCTGTTCGGCGGGAGTGATAATGCCCCGGTTCGCCGCCACTTGGATATAGCCATCGGCCCAGAACTGCTCCGCCGTGGCTGGATTTGAGGTAGTCTGGGGCCGTCGGCCCCGCGGGTTTTGGGCCAGCACCTCCGCCGCCACCTGAGCATCCGCTTCCAAGCCGGCAATCCGGAGCACCAGGGCCAGGGCTTCCTCCCTGGTCAAGGTGCCTTCCGGGCGGAACTTGCCCTGCCCGTCTCCTTTGAGCACCCCCTGGGCTGCCATGCGGTAGATGGGCACCCGGGCCCAGTGCCCCTGGATGTCGGAAAAAGCGGCGGTACGATAAATGGTATCGGCGTAGGGGCTTTCTTCATATGTAACGGTGGCGGCCCCGAAGGCACCGGGATGGCCCGGTGCCACCAGGGCAACGATGAGCATGATGGCCAAACAGGATAACACGTAGCGTCTCGACTGCATAGTTATCTCCTCAAGCGTAATGTCAAGTGTTCTCAGTGCTCCACCAGCATGAAACGACCCGGGGCGGTGATCCCGATGGTCAGCTCCGGCGTATTCGGCTTATTCGCCGCTCCCGTGTTCACCCAGCGCCCGGTGGCCGGGTTATAGGTGTACAGGGAGACCTGTTTGCCGGGCGTAACGGCGGTGTCGTACCGCATCGTCAGCTGCACCTGCTGGTAGAAAGTGTTCTGCACGGAGCTGCCGGTTCCCTGCAAGATTCTCCACTCTACCGCATAAACCGGCGTCAGGATGCGGCTGCCTCTGGGCAGTGCCCGCAAAGCTCTTTCCGCTTCCTGCTGTCCCAAATCGGTAATGATCACTTCTGCATAGTCCTCATTGGAAGCAAGTAACCCCAGATAGATACTGGCTGCCGGGATGGACAGGTTGATTCCTTTAGCTTCCACAACAATGGGTAAGGTAGCTCGGGACAGTGCCCCTTGGCTAATCCGGAGGACTTTGCGGTTCGTATCCTGATATTGCGCTTGGCTAAAGTCGATCCGGTAGCCGGTACCGGCCAAGGCATTGGCAGTAGCAACGGTAGCTACTGCATTGCCATTAGCAGTTTCCATGACTATTTTCTCCGGCACCAGGTCAGCTTCCGGTATGCGGCCGGAACCGGTACGGGCTGAAACGTAATAACTAAAATCGGAAGTACCTAATTCATTGACTGCCCGAATCTGGAAGTAGTAAGTGGTGTTGGGATCCAGGCCGGTGGCATAATACACCGTACGGGTAGTCTGGTCCAGGAAGCGGTATTGGCCATAACGGCTGTGGCTAACCCAGATCTCGTAGTAATTGGCAAAGTCTACTTCTTCCCATGTTATCTCGATGGTTTCCCGGTCTTTTCTTTCCGTATCGACCCAACCCGGTGTTTCAGGAGCTGTGCGTGGTTTTGTATACTTAAAGCCATTTTCCAGAGCAGCCCATCCGCCATCGGGGTTTTTCACCCTTACTTCCTGCCAGCCTACTTCTCCGGGAGGTGTGGTCGCTGTGATAGTACCGGAATTTTCTACGACTACATCTGCTGCCGGATTACCGCCAATCAGTACTATTGCACCACGATCAAACGGGCCACCGGTAATGGTGATTGCGGTACCCCCGGTTGCCGGACCTTCATTCGGTGATACTTCATCGATAACAAGTTCCTTGGTTTTAATGTATCTAAAACCGTTTGTCTTGATGGCCTGCCCCATGTCCGGGTTCAGAACAAGAACGTCTACACTACCCTCTTCGCCCGGAGGGGTGATAACCCGTAAAGTTTTGTAGTCGATAAACTCCACTTTTGGTGCTTCATTCATACCGAACCAGACTCTAGGAGGTTCCTGAGTATTGTCATCCTCTTTGAAACCGATACCGGTAATGATCACCTCTGTATCTCCCAAAGTAGAACCTTGGCTCGGTTCTACAGAATGTATTTCAGGGAAGCTCTTCGGGGCAATATATTCAAAAGTTACCACATTGGATCTTGCTCCCTCGTAGTTGATTACTACTACATCTTTTGTTCCCGGTGTATGAGGAGGTATCTTTACAATGATTTTAGCATTACCTTCTCCAGGGGTATCATCGATCATCAACACCTCAGCATTTTTCCCACCAATAACTACTTGGGCTCGCTCACGAAAATCCGTTCCGTATATAGTTACCGGTAAGCCACCCACAGTCGGGCCGTGATCCGGTTCAATGTAGTCAATAACCGGATTGCTGTCCGGCACTAAGAACCTAAAAGCTTCCTTCTTGACTGCCTCCATTCCATCAGCATTGATGACCTTAACATCAAACCATTTTAATTCCGGTAATTCTTCCGGGCTGTCAGCAATTCGCGGGGTTGTAAAAGTAATTGTTTCCGGATCCACTACTTCGACTTCTTTTCCTTCCCATTCACCGATATAGACGGCCCTCACAACCGAAGTAAAGTCCCGGCCGGTTATGGTTACTTTAGTACCACCTTCATAACTCCCTTGATTGGGTGCAACGGTGAATATTTCAGGTTTGGATGCTACGTAAGTAAAAGCCCTCTCCGCAGTATAACTACCTAAAGCATCTGGATCATGATTGGTGACAGTCACATGCACAGTCTCTCCCGGCTGTCCCGGTGGTGTAATTACCTCCAATCGATCATAGCGGATGGACTGCACAATAGCCTCATTACCTCCGAAGTAGACAGTTACTCCCTTGCTACTAAACCCGTCTCCCTCGATAACGACCAACGTTCCACCAGCGGCAGGACCGTGGTCCGGGTCAATGCTGTCAATAATTGGTTCGCTTTTTGGCAAAACATAGGTTACGGCACCTTCTTTCTGCGCCACCCCGCCGTCCCGGTTTAGAACCGTAACATCAACCACCGCTTTTTCCTCGATGGGCAATAAGTATGGCGGTGCTTTTACAATTATTTCATTTGGCTCAATAAAGTGAACAATTTCAGCCACCTCAGTACCGAAATAGACTGTAACCCATTTTCGGAAATCCTTACCTTTAATTGTAACAATTGTACCGCCCGTAGCCGGAATTATTGAGGGACTAATAGAATCGATTTCCGGCTTACTATCAGGCATTTTGTAGGTAAATCCACCGGGCAAAATATCGGTTCCCCCGTCGGGGTTAACAATCATCACATCTGCCGGCCCTACATTGTCAGCTTTAGGTGTAATAGCCGTAGCATACGTATAATTAGCTTCTACCTCAAGTGCCCTTTTCCCGCCAATCCAGATTTCTGCACCCGGCCAAAAGCCTATCCCGGTAATGGTAATCTTGGTACCTCCATCAACAGGACCCATTGGCGGGTAAACACCTTCAATCTTGGGATAGCTGCTGGGATCTAGGTATTCGAAAGGATACCATATAGCATTTCCCGTATCAAAATGGTTGCTAACCGTCACCACACATTTACCCACCGGGTGAGGAGGCGCCGTCACGACAATTTGGGTCTTGGACAGGGAAACAATCTCTGCCTCTTCCCAGCCGAAGTGGACGGAAGCATCAGGGTGGAAATTGTCACCACGAATTACTATTTGAGGACCACCCTCAACTCTTCCTACAGCCGGTGTAACCTCTTTTATAACCACCTCATCCTTAGGGATTTTATAGAGGAAGGTCTTTGACCACACGTCACTGCGTTTATCTTTGTTCTTTACCTGAACCTGAACAGCAAGTTCACCTTTTTCTTCTAATTCTTTACGTTGTTCATCGGACAGTTCATCTATGATCAGCTTTGGTAAACGCAATTGGATGGTATTGTTATCCACTAGCCTCATATTGTGTTCATCATATACCGCCTCAGTTACAGAATGAAATTCCCCGTCTTCGCCCTCGTATCCAAAAGTAACGGTTAAACCCGGATAAAACTGCTCACCGGTAATGGTGATTATATTCCCGCCATGGACGCTGCCCCGACTGGGACTAACATCTTCAATGGTTGGGTTGGAGAAATAATAAAAGCCTTTTTTCCCTTCTGCTACACTAGGATCCACTCCATCCCAGGCAGGCATGGTATCTCTCTTACCGGTAATGCTCTCCACTGTCACGCTTTGCCAACCAGGCTCCCCTGCCGGCGATGTGGCCTCAATTTCCGTAAAGCTTATAACATCAATATCTGTTGCTAAATTATCGCCAACATAGACTTTGGAACCGGTCACAAAGTTGTTACCCACTATTCTAAACCGTGTTCCGCCGGAAGTTGGCCCTTCAGGTGAAGTAGGAGTGTCCCCTTCATAAACTACTGCCCAAACTGACTCAATCTTAGGCACGATGTCGGGAGACCGGAATTCAAATGCATTACGCAAAACTGCTCGGCCATAAGAGTTTTCTACTACTAAATCTTTCCATCCTGAAGCGGGATTTTTTGGTGTTTTGGCAGTGAGCATTACTCCAATGTCCGAAGCAAATTGCACATTTGTAAGAGTCTCTCTACGTATAATTAGTTGCTCCGGATTATCAGGGTCGGGAGCCAAATATTCAAAATAAACTTTAGTATTCTCCAAAGTGTCCTCGTTAAAGTTTTCCCCGGTAATCACCACATCTTTAATCTCTGCAGTAGTTGCGTAATTAGGGGTTACCGAAGAAATCTTCATGCTGGTTCCTCGATAGGTAAATCCGCCAGGCTTAATTGCTTGTCCGGTAATTTCTCCTTCAGTCTTATTCACTACAATAACATCAACAGGCCCGGCTAAATCACTCGGCGGCAATTTTACCCTAATCAGTGTTGAGGTTAAGCTGATTACTTCAGCTTTGTTAGCCCCAAAATAGACTTCCGCACCAGCTTCAAAGTTAGACCCGGTTATTCTGATCTCATGTCCTCCGCCAACCGGTCCCACATTGCTCTGGGTGGTGGTATTTATAACATCTTCAATATGAGGATACGTTCGAGGAAAGTAATAGGTAAATCCATCAGGCAAAACAGCTATTTCAGTTCTGCCTTTTTTTTCATGGCTATCCGCCCATTCAATAATCAAACGAACGTCATGAGGTCCACTAAACTGGGAAGAACCTGTTTTCGCACTTATAACATAAATTGGATTGCCGTTTTCATCCTTAATTGGTTCACCATTTTCATCGTACCCATAAGGTATAACATCTATATCCTCAACCGGCACATCGCCAATTCGAATTTCCAGGCTTTTATAATCATTCTTACTGGTTGGCAAATTGACACCACGAATTAAAATAGGAGTACCACCGTCCATCGTGCCTTGTGACGGTGTAATATTCAGCATGCGTATTACTTTACCTTCAGAAATATATTCAAATACTTCGTCTGTTGTCGTGTAGGAACCTCCATCAGCAGGGTTGATCACACGAATCCTAGCCTTCTGCTCACTGTTAACAGCAGGTGCATAGGCAATGATTTCCGTGGTACTGACAACTATCACTTCTTGTGCCGGTAATTCTTTATCGGCAAATACAAACATAACCGTAGGCGGAATTGGACTCACATCTTGTCTAAAATTAGTTCCTGAAATAGTAACAGGAGTGCCGCCATCTATCCCTCCTGTATTTGGACTAACATCAATTATTGTTGGATCACCGTTCTCCACAAAAGTAAAAGCATTCTTCAATTCGACAACATCATAGCCGTTATCTATTGTTAGAGACACTACTCCACTCTCACCAAAATCTTCCGGAATTGTAAACCGTAAACGATTCTTATTAATTAACTCCACATTTTGGACTGGTTTATTACCTAACATTACTGTTAATCCTTCAACAAAGTTGTCGCCTAAAACAGTAATCGGAATATCTGAGCCCTTATAAAAATTCGGGTAAACGGAGGTAATTCTCGGGGGTGCGGTAGCCTTGGGAGAACTGTCATCTCCATTTTCTTCAGCCGCTGCCGGTATAATTCCAACTACACAAAAATTAAAAATAAACGATATGAGTAAGATGAGTGCAAACAATTTTGAACGATACAATCCAATCCCCCCTTGGACCTATAATTTTGTTATCTATATGTCTCTCCAGACATTCGTATTATCCCAATAATGCTTTCTGTGGCAGCCTGATTCAGGTTATGAAATAGTGTTTTCTCAGGGAAGTAAATCCTTGATCTTGAATAATTCATCTGCACCGATGGAAACGTTCAGCGACTCACGGTTCTCCTTTTCAATAGCCTCAAACACTTCCTGCCGTAATATTGGAATGTCCTTGGGAGCATCAATAGCCAATTTAACTTTATCCCCGTCTACGGCAACGACGGTGATTTTTATTTTATTATCAATAATCAGCGTTTCCTTGACTTTACGTGTGAGCACTAACAAATTAGCCACCTGCCTCTACAGTGGCTTGTGTCTTGAAAAGACGGTGTTTGGTGTGGTATTGATTACCTCCCAAGACATACTGGACGCCCCGGCGGTTTTCCATGTTAATTACCAGCGGGCCAACCAGATTGGTGGTCATATCTTTAACCCCGGTTGCAGGAATAGTAACGATGCTATACACAACCACCAGTTCCCGTCGTGTAATGGCTAATTCCTGTTTGAGGCTGTCGCTCAGTTCCACCTGATAATCGGGAAAGAACAGAAAAGGATCGGTAATCAGAAAAGCAATTTGCCCATCTTGCACCGATTGGAGCCAAAAAAAAGCCGGATTGGCTTCTAAAGGAATAACTACATAATCTTTTAGCTCTTGAAAGCCCAAAAGCCCGGCAGGAAAATGAATTAAATCCTGCGGGCTATATGTGATTAAACCGAAACGGGTAGTATCAATTTGCAAAGTAATGCCTCCCCATTATGTAACTAAAAGTTTATTTCAAAAAGTCGAGCAGTGAAGGCTGCAGCACTTTTACACCGGTCATCAGGGCGGCTTGGTACACATAGGAGTGCATGGACAACATCATATTCACTTCAGCAATATCAATATCCTCCAAGTTCGATAAGATTTCCGTTGAGTTTATTTCTGCTTCCTCTGCCCGGGCAATGGCCAGTTCCATGCGACGGCTTTTGGCACCCACGATGGATCTTTGTGATAGATTATGATCAAGAGCTTCTTGGAGCTTAGTAATTGATGTTTGAATCACCTGGCTAGGTTCAGAAATGCCTGGGTCATGGTATAAAGCATCTCGCAAATCGAATAGGATATCAAATACGTTAACAAGGTCACCATTTTTATCAACAAAGTTGAAGACATTCTCTCCCGTCAAATTGACAGTCATTGTCACGCCGGGTGAGACTTCCCAATCAAGATTATTAGAATTGCCGTTATAATTAACCGTTGTAGGATTACTAGGATCATCATATTCAAAAGGAATATCCGCTGTCCTGCTGCCAGCAAAGATATAGCGCCCTGTATGGCTGGTGTTGGCTACTTGTACCAAATGATCAATAAGCTGGTCAATCTCGTCAGCAATTGCCCGGCGAGCATCCTCAGGCAATGTGTCATTGGCTCCTCCCACAGCCAGTTCATAAGCTCTATGAATTATTTCGCCGGCATTCATCAGAGCCGTATCTGTGGCATCCAGCCAGCTTTTGGCATCTTTCATGTTCTTAATATGCTGCTGTTGTTCTGATAAGGCGCTGCGCATATAAAGTGCTTGGGTAACCCTGATTGGGTCATCAGAAGGACGGGAAACCTTCTTGCCACTGGACTGTTGGTATTGAGTTTTTTGTAATTGGGCTAAATTGCGATTAAGATTACGCAAAACATTGTCGACAAGCATTCTATTAGTTATACGCATGGGTTACCCTCCTCCTATCGTTTCATGGACAGGATTGTTTGGATCATCTCGTCCAATGTAGTTATCATGGTTGCAGAGGCCTGGTAAATCCGCTGGAATTGAAGCATCATCGCCATTTCTTCATCTAGATTAACACCTGAAATGCTTTCTTTTCTCTCATTTAATTGCCCAATAAGGACTTCTTGTCCGTCCACTCTTCGCTTTGATTCATTGGTCTTAACTCCGATACGGGAAACTAGTTGATCGTATTGACGGTCGATACCAGGTCGGAGTTGAGAGATGCGAAGAGCAATTTGGCCGTTATGATCTCCTTCATCTATGCCTGGTAAAGAAGCAGCAATCTTATTGATATCGTCAACTATCGCTTGCATAACTGTAATAGAGGCCGCAGCATTATCTGGATCGTAATCAAAAAAGTCTCCACCAGGTTGGTCATTCAAATCATAACCTTGTACATGTAATTCATTAATCTTTTCAGCCAAGTTCTTAGCTAAATCATTTAGATTTTCAATATACTCATTTACCTGGTCAATAGATTCCAGAATGCCTGCTAATTGGCCGTTAACAACTTTAACTTCTATGTCTTCGTTAAGCCATTCAAATGTAGGCTCTTCACCATCTTCTGCTACAAATTCTATTTCCCTAACATTATCAACTGACTCTTCGCCAAATTTTCCGTTGACATGAACTAAATAATCCTCTTTATTCCTGGAACCGACTGGATCAGTACCGATATAAATCCTGATCTGCCCATCAGGTACTTTGACCATTTTGCCGTCTTTACCCGGCCGTTCAACTAATGTCTCCTCAATCTCAAAATCCACCAGCTTGGCCAGTTCGTCTAACAACAGGTCCCGCTTGTCTTTGAGATCGTTAGGGGCATCGCCTGCCAGTTGGATGGTGGCGATTTGCTTGTTCAAATCATCGATTTGCACAGCGATAGTATTGATCTGATCCGCTTTAATCTGGGCTATGTATTTCAAATCATCCACGATGGTGGTAAGTTGACTGTGGGCATGGTTAAGAGCCTCGGCCAAAGACACGGCGGTCTCCACCAAAGAGGTA
Source organism: Clostridia bacterium (assembly GCA_012840125.1). NCBI lineage: Bacteria > Bacillati > Bacillota > Clostridia > Clostridia bacterium. Next base: position 17,562 of record DULZ01000044.1, read on the forward strand.
CGGATCGCCACGTTCTCGGCGTTTTTGCTGAGCTCCTGCCAGGCTACCCAGAATTCATTGAAGAGTTTACTCAAACCGGAATCTGAAGGCTCGATAAAAACCGTTTCAACTAATTTGAGAGTTTCCGCTCTTTGTTCCCACTGCCCAAGGGTGGACAATTCCAATCGAATCTGCTTATCCAAAAACTGATCCCGGATCCGCCGCATTTCTACGACCAGGACACCGGTGCCGACTTGGCCGGCGCCGCCGGGACGATTGAGGGACGGAACGGGAAAAGCAAAATCCGCTGCCATGACAGCTTGCTGCCGGGTATAACCGGGCGTGCTGGCATTGGCAATGTTATGGGAAGTGGTATTAATCGCCTTTTGCTGGGCGAACAGGCTCTTCAGGGCCGTGTTAAAACCGAAAAAGGTACCGCCTGCCATCTAATTCACCTCGTGCCTTTGGGATAGCTTAAACGCTTTTATCAATTAAAGCCGGCGACACTGGCGGCTGTTCCACGGTGCCGTCGGGCTGGTAAGTAGATGTCTGGTTAAAAATGTTCAGCAGCTTACGGGTGTAATACAGGGACTGCTGAAGCAGCATCTGGTTTAACTCTTGCTGTTCCTTCAAAAGCTCCAATTTACCATGGAGGACTCTGGCTGTTTCCCTGAGGTCCGCGGGCAAATCGGCATCACCGACCAGTTCACTCAATACCGGAGGAGAAGCTAAACCCATCTCCTGAGCAAGAGCTTCTAAAGCTTGCACCCTCTTTGCTTCCAAGGGTTGCAGTTTTGCCGCCAGCAGCTGCTGTTGCTGGACGATAGCCAGCAAGCGTTCCAGATCATCCTTTTTTAGCGCTTCCGTTTGCTGGTAGGCTGCCGTCAGCAGGTCCTCAACGACGGGGATCATTTGAGACAGTACGGTTTGCAGTTCTGTTACCGGGTTAGACATGAGCACACCTACTTTTCCTCTCTCATGTGCTTCCACATGCTCTCCGCCAGCTGCCGGGGACTGACGTGATATACTCTGGCCTCCAACTGGGACTTAATTCTGTCTACCAGCTCCTGCCGTATATCCGGTAACGCCATGCCCTGGCGCGCCAGTTCCTGTACTTTCTGGGCTTCCGGCGACAATTCCAGGATATCTCCTTTGGAAGTACCGTTCTTGCCCTTCGCCTTCAACTGCTGTTGCTGGTGATAAATTTGAAAAGGGTTAACCGGTCCTTTGCCAGTGATTTTCATCCATAACACCACCCGTGACTGCGATTGCTCTTTACTATATGTATCGGCACCAGGTGAATTATACTTAAGAGGAAATCACCTATTTTGTGACTCCCACTAAATTGGTGATTTCCTCTCCTATTTTCGTCAACGGTACTACTTTGTCCACTACGCCGGCTTCCACCGCCGACTTGGGCATACCGTAAACAATACATGAAGCCTCGTCCTGGGCTATCACATAGCCGGAGGCTTCTTTGATGGCTTTTAAACCCTTAGTGCCGTCCGAACCCATGCCGGTCATGATGACACCCAGGGCGGAAGGCCCATAGACGCGGGCCACCGATAAAAAAAGCACATCCACAGACGGCCTGAATAAGGTCTGGTAGTCGGTTTTTTCCGAAACCCGTACCCGTACTTGGCCGTTCCTTTCTTCCACCTCCGTCTGGAAACCTGCCGGGGCAATCAAAGCCTGGCCCTTTTCCACCGCATCCCCGTCTGCCGCTTCTTTCACCGGCAAATTGCCTAGATCATTCAATCGATTAGCCAGGGACCTGGTAAAACCGGGCGGCATGTGCTGGGCCACAATTACCGCCGCATCCAGGCCTGCCGGAAGGGACTTAAATACCTCGGCCAGGGCCGCCGGCCCGCCGGTGGAAGTGCCGATGGCCACCATCGAAAGCGGCTTTTTGTCCTGCAAAGACGGGCGGGAAACCGGTGACGGAGCTGCCGCCTCTTCCTTGGGGCAAGGCCGTCCGCCGCATAAAGCTCTCTGGCGTTCAATCCGGTCCACGGGTACCCCGGCCGCCAGCTTTACTTTGGCCCGGAGTTCCTCCGCCAGCAGCATGATGTCGGCTCGCTTTTCCGGCTTCGGTACAAAATCCACCGCCCCTAATTCCAAAGCCCGCAAAGTAATTTGTGCCCCTGCAGTGGTAACGGCACTAAGCATCACCACCGGCAAGGGCTGGGTGTCCATTAAGGCTTTTAAAGTTTCCAAGCCCCCCATGCCCGGCATTTCCACATCGAGGGTAATCACGTCGGGTCTAAGCCGCCGGATTTTCTCCAAGGCCTCCCTGCCTTCCCGGGCATAACCTATTACCTTGATCTGGGGGTCACTTTCCAGCATGGCGGTGATCATCCGCCGCATGAACGCCGAATCATCGACGACAAATACTTTAACAGGGCTTTGCACCAACATTACACACCTGCCTGTCCCGCCAAACCACGCACGTCAAGAATCAAGGCTACTTTACCGTCGCCCATAATGGTGGCTCCTGCCAATCCCGGGATTTGACCGATAAACTCGCCTAATGATTTAATCACGATTTCCTGTTCCCCGATTAATTCATCGACAATAAAGCCGATGCGTTTTTCCGAAATCCCGACCACCACCACCGGCAGCCTGGTTTCCTTGCTTTCCGGTACAGGAAAATCGAGCACGTCCGCCAGTTTGAAGAGAGGCAGGACTTCACCGCGGAGCAGCACCACATCCCGCTGCTGCACCTTCTGGATGTCCTTCACTTCCACATCGATGATTTCCACCACATTGGCCAACGGGAAGGCAAAAACCTGCCGGCCTAGATACACCAGTAAGGAGCGGTTAATGGCCAGGGTCAAGGGCAGCTTGATGGTAAACTTGGTACCCTTGCCCGGGATGGTATCAATATCCACTACCCCGTTAATCTTTTCAATATGGGTCCGGACGATGTCCATACCTACGCCGCGGCCGGATACATCGCTTACGGTTTTCGCCGTGGAAAAGCCGGGGGCGAAGATCAAGTTGATGGCTTCCCGGTCTCCCAACCTTGCCGCCGCCTCGGGGGTGATCACTCCTTTTTCCACGGCTTTTTCCCGGATCACCGCCGGATCAATGCCTTTACCGTCATCCTCCACGGTGATGACGATCTGGTTTTCCTGGTGAAATGCTCTCAGCTTAATGGTACCGGCAGCGGGTTTTCCTGCCTTCACCCGCTCCGCCGGGCTCTCGATCCCGTGGTCGATGGCGTTACGCAGCAGGTGAATCAACGGATCGCCGATTTCTTCGATAACCGTCCGGTCTAACTCCGTTTCCCGGCCTTCGATGATGAAATTGATCTCCTTCTCGGCCTTTTGCGCTAGATCCCGCACCATACGGGGAAAACGGTTAAATACCTGCTCAATGGGAAACATCCTGGCTTTCATGATTTCTTCCTGCAGGTCCCCGATAATGCGGCCGATATGTACCGTCACTTCTTCTAAAGTTTCCAACAGCCCCTCTGCGCCCAGCTTAGCCTTCAGTCCTCCATTGACATCGGCCAACCTGGTACGGTCGATGACCAGCTCCCCCACCAGGTTCATCAAGTTCTCCAACCGCTGCACGTCCACCCGCACCGTCTGGGTGGTCCTAGCGGGCCCTTGGGGCTGGGTATAACTTTTTTGTGTTTTCGCGGCATCCGTCCCGTTGTCTTCGGACCGTTTGCCCGGTAGTACTCCCGTCACGGCTTCCGGAATTGCCGTAGCTTGCACAGGATGTACCTCCACGGCGGCAATTTCCGAAACGGACATAATGGTATCCTGGAGCTTATCCGCCGTTGCCCTGGTGACAATCACGAATTGGAAGGAATCATCGAATTTCTCTTCCTCAATATCCTCCACCGAAGGAATGGTCTTGATCACTTCTCCCAGGTCTTTAATATTATTAAACACAATATAAGCCCTAGCCCCTTTCATGAGACAATCAGGGACCAAGGTGACTTTCACATGCCAGACGTGGTACCCGCTGGCTTTGGCGGCAGCCGCCACATTGACTTCCACGTCATCCATGTTCAAGTCGGCGCTGTCGATGGTTTTTGGCAGCTCCCCGATCACGGGAGTGGTTTCTTCAACCGGGACCTCCGCCAAAACTTCCGGCTCCCGCGGCTTGGGGGAAGCTCCCTGGCTCTTGATGTTGCGCAGCTCTTCAATTAAAGGAGAAACATCGATCCCGTTTTCCTGCCCGCTCCTGATATTCTCTTTGAGCTCCTTCAACATATCCAAGCCGTGCAGCAGGTGATCGATGATTTCCGAGGTGACCTCTAGATGGCCGTGGCGCAGGTCATCCAGTACCCCTTCCATGGCGTGGGTTAATTGGGCCATGTTTTCAAACCCCATGGAAGCCGACGATCCTTTCAGCGTATGGGCAGCCCGGAAAATCTTATTAAGAAGCTCCTTGTCGTCCCCTTCCTGTTCCAGGAGCACCAGGGTTTCATCGAGAATCTGGATTTGTTCTTCCGCTTCATCCAGGAAAATACTCAAATATTGGCTGATATCAAAATCTGCAGACATCCTACCGGCACCTCCTACCCCATTGCCCCGGCAGACTGCAGGTTATACCTCTTTCCCTGCAGCCGCCAGTTCCCTGGTATGTTGTTCCAACGCCTTGTGTTCTGACTTATCGAGCACTTTGTCCAGATCCAGCAGAATAATCAATCTATCCTGCCATTTACCAACGCCGCGGAGGTATTCGGTCTCAATACCGCCTACAATCGCCGGTGGAGGAGGATCGATGTTGGCCGTAGGAAGTCTAAGGACTTCAGAAACGGAATCCACAATCATCCCGACGGTAACTCCCTTTACTTCCACCACGATAATGCGGGAATGGGAAGTCTCTTCCTCTAAAGGCAGGCCAAACCGCTTATGAAGATCAATGACAGGCACAATCCGGCCTCTTAAGTTAATTACTCCTTCCACAAACTCAGGCGTGCGCGGCACTTTGGTGATGCTCTGCATGCGAATAATCTCATGGACCACGGATATTTCAATGCCGTAAGTTTCATTGCCTAACTGGAAAACAACCAGCTGCTCTTCCATCGCCGTGGCGGTGCTTTTGTCTTGCTCCATGCTCAACCATCCTTTCTTCGCCGGGTTTGCTGTCAAGGGTCACAATATATACATATTTCCATGGATTTTAACGGAATCCTTTGTGCTTTGGAACATCCCACCAAAAAACCTGGGCCCGGTCTGCGGTTACTGCTTGCCCACCAGGGAAAACATTTTCTGCTCGTGGGTAATCCGTTCCACCCTCGTGCCGGCATAAATCACCACGCCGGGAAAAACACGGTCGGCTTTCACCCTCTTGCCCGGTTTAATCCGCACTTCCGTCACCACTTCCGCCGGGCTCCCCAGTTCCCGCACGATTACATTACCCCCGGCCGCAATCTCGCCGCCCCGGAAGGTGCCGGGGCTGCCTTGGATGATTACATCTCCCCCGGCAAAAATGTTGGCGCTGTAAGAACCTTTGCCGGTAATACGCACATCACCGCTGCATTCCAGGTGGGAATTCTGTACATAACCGGTCACGAGATCGGCTTTGGCGGCGGCGATATCTTCCAAGAGCACCATGGCTTGTTCCGCTTTCTCCAAAAAGCTGGCGAACATTGTATCGGCCATTTGGAGTCTCTTGATGCCCAGGGGACCGCTGCCGGAGAGCTTTTGGCACAATTCTTCATATTCTTCCGCAAAGATTCTTACTTCAGCGTATTCAATATTCTTCACCAGCTGTTCCAAGTCGGCCCTGCCTTCCTCCAGCCGCTGGGGCAGGTGGGCAAACTTCTTGCCTAACAGCATCTTGAGGATGATCCCTTCCCCCACCCTGGCCACGTCCCGGTTTTGGGCAAAAGAAGGATGCATTAAAAGCTGCCCTGCGGCAACCAGCAATTTCGGCAGTTCATCTTTCAGATCGCTGATGACGTTCATGACCTTGCCGGCTACGGTGCTCAAGCCGCCGGCCCGCACGGTGCAGCCTACGATGTTTTTGTGGACGATCACATTACCGCCGGCCACAATGGTGGCATTGGCCGCATACCCGTTGATGATCACCTGCCCGGTGGCTTCGATGGACATTTCGTCCTGCAGACTTCCCATGACCTGGACATCGCCTTTGAAGACCACCTTGCCCACCTTGGCATCCACATCGCCGGTCAGGACGTAGGAAGGATGCACGGTCACCCGGGCGCCGCGTATTTCCGGTCTCCCGCTGATCAACGCGTAAGCTCGGCGCCCGCTTTCATCCACTTCCACCCCATTCCCGGCTACCAAAGTGATTTCCTTCGGCGGCTTCGGTTTAAGAATCCGGCCGTAAATATCCAAGCCTGACTTGCCTTCCACCGGCGGTACCACTTCGGCGATGAGCTGCCCGGCCTCCACGCTGGCCACGGCATGCCGGGCCACTCGCTGCACGAATTTTTCTTCTTCCTCCTCCGCCGGTTCCTCTTCCTCTTCCAAGTAGACGGCTTTCACGTAAGCATCTCGGGAAGGCATGGGCCTTTCTCCCTCAGCCACCAGCAGCTCGCCGGCTTGCTCATCGTTGACCAATCTCAGTAAGTTTTCCTCGTGGATGCCGCTTACAATGTTACGGCTGCTGAGAAGGTTCTTCAATTCCGCCAGGGTAATCACGGGATCCAGGTCCTCCACCAACCTGGCCTTTACCATCAGCTCCCGCCGCGGGGGGCTGTCCTGGATTTCATAAACCTTGCCCTTAGTGCGGTGAATGGTTAGAAAAGCTTGCAGGTCATCCTCACTTACCCGGAGCTCCGGTTCCCACTCCGGCTCCACTTGTTCCGCCAGGACAACGATATCGTCCCCGGAACTCACCTCCGTGGGTTTCTCAATGATTTCCCCGTTTACGATTATTTGCACATTGGGACCGGGAGCGATGACAGGGGCCAACCCGTCACCCACCGGATCCTGCACGATGACTTGACCGTTGACGATTTGCACGGTGCCGTCCGGTGATACTTCCCCGGACGCGGCACTGTTCTCCCCGGTTTCCTCTGAGGTGGCTTTGACTGAGACTTGAATGACAGCGGGGGATTCGCCCAGTCCTAAGAAACCTCTTTTCGGTTGACGAATTACTTCAATCTCTAGTGCGTCCCTGGTGCATCCCAACTGCTGTTGGGCTTTGGCAACGGCTTCCTCGACGGTTTTCCCTTCTACCAGAATTTTCTCCTGCTTGGTCAATGGGATTCCCTCCTTACTCTGCCACCTCCCACGTTGCTGTAATTATTTTTGTTTTTCTATCTCTCTATCTAATTCAACATAAGGCGCCAGAGCTCCGCGCAGCTCCTCAGCCAAACTGCGGCGAATGCTCAACACCATCGCTGCTTTATCCGTATAACTGCTTTCCACCACCCTGGCCTGGTATTTATCGACGAGATACATCACCCGGTTTACCTGGTCATAGCTGCAGGTCAGTGAAATGAGTGTCTCCAGGATTTTCTGTTTCCTACCGGCAGCCACCAGGGCTTCTTCCGCGACCCCGCCGTAAGCATCAATCAAACCACGGATACCCAGTTTTTTCCCGCCGAAGTAACGGGTTACCACCACGGCCACATTAGTTAATTCCTGCTTCAGGATCGCGCCTAAGATAGGTTTGCCGGCTGTACCGCTGGGCTCGCCGTCATCATCGGAATAGGTGGTTACGTGGGGAGAAATCCCGAGAACATAAGCAGAGCAATTATGCGTGGCTTGGCGGTGCTCTTCTTTAATGGCGTTAATAAATTGGCGGGCTTGTTCTTCGCTCTCTACTTCCTTCACATGGGCTAGAAAGCGGGAACGTTCAATCACCCGCCGGATGCTGATAGATTGATTTACCGTAGTGTATTCATCCAAAATCATAGCTGTTCCAATACGATGCGATGATCCACCAAAGCCATTTCCTTGATGCGAGCCTTCACGATCTTCTTGGTGCCGAAAATATTCTCCATGATGATCGTATCACCGTCAGGGATCAGTTTATCCACTTTTTCCAGCAGCAGCTCTTCCCGCCCGTCCTTAATAATATAGGCATTAGATTCGCACATATTGGACTACCTCCTAACCGTTATTAGCTCCCACGGTCACATGCAGTTTTATTGTTACCATATTGACAGGAATATTCGTTGAAAAAACAGTAAATCCCTTCTATTTGCTACAAATAATATCCTGAAGTCCAAAAAGCCCGAGGGGGTACCTCAGGCTTTTTGGCTAGCCGTGGATGAGACCGGGGAGGCATTTGGCGCAAACCCAAACGCTGCTTCCTTTCAGGCGCACGGCAAATAAAGCGGCATCGTATTCCGTCCGGTGGCAGCGGGAGCAGTGGAGGGTGATCTCCTGGGTTTTCCCGGTGGCTTTCTGGGCGGCCAGGTGCTCCTCTACTGCTTCCTCGTTAAAGGCTTCCGCTTCCCTCTCTTCGATTTGCATGGCCCCGGTGGGACAGACCCCCAGGCAGAAACCGGCGCCGTCGCAGAGTTCTTCTTTAATCAACCGGGCTTTGCCGTTGACGATTTCAATGGCTCCCTCGGCACAAGGGCTGACACAATTCCCACAACCGTTACACAATTCCTCATCAATACGAATGATTTTGCGCACTACCATCGGCAACATCTCCTTTGTTTCTTGCTTGCAAAGCCATTGTATCCTATTTGTCATGGAAATAATGTTAACTATATCACACCTGTTAACAATTTTGCCAGGTATACGATCCCAATGCAAGCCGCGGGCAGTAAAAAATAAATGGGAACGCGGCCGGGCGCCGGCCCACAGGTATAATTAGCCCTGGGCGGGGGCCCAGGGGGCAGCTTTCCATGGGTTAGCCGGCGGGAATAAGCGCCTTCATGAGCGAACACGCTGGATGCAGCTTCCGACCCGGCGTAACAGCTAAAAAGTCTTGCCCGGCTGCCAGCGGGAGAGCCGCGCGGCAATGATCCCGTGTCCCCGGTCCTGGACGGTGCCTTCCACCAGGATGAGACCGCTTCTTTGGCCGTAGATCTCCTGCCCGTAGCGCTGGTAAATGTCTTCAAACACCGTCACATCAACCAGGCCGTATTCATCTTCCACTGAAAAGAAGACCACCGTTTTGCCGCTCCTGGTAGGCGGGCGGTGGGGCCGCACCAGTATGCCGGCGATTTTCACCGCCGCCCCGGGGGGAAGCTCCCTGACACTGCGGCTGTGCTGGAACCCTTGCTGCTGCAACCACTGCCGGTAGTACGCCAGGGGATGGCAGCGCACATCAATCCCTAACACCTCTTTTTCCTGCCGGTGTTTTTCCCAGGGGGTGAAATCAGCGGCGATCCGCTCCTCTGCCACCGGCACCAGACCCGTTTCCTCTACTTGCTCCAAAAGGGGCACCTGCCAGAGGAGCTGCTTCCGGTTGGGATGGAGCCCGTCAAAAGCCCCGCTTAAAATCAGGTTTTCCAGGATGTGCCTGGGGGCCTTGATCCTCTTTTGAAAATCAACAATAGAAGTATAAGGTTGGCCTGCTAAAATGGCCTGCAGCACCTCCCGGCTCATGCCCTTAACCTGGGCCAGGGAAATGCGGATGGCGCCGTCCTCCACCAGAAAAGCGGCGCCGCTTTTATTGATATCCGGGGGCAAGATGGCAATCCCCCGGCGGCGGGCTTCCACGCATAAGGTATTGGCATCGTAATAGCCCATGGGCTGGTGGCTTAAGAGGGCGGCGAAATAATAAGCCGGGTAGTGACACGCCAGGTAAGCGGAGCGATAAGAGGTATTGGCGAAAGCCGCGGCATGGGCTTCACAGAAACCGTAGCTGGCATACCCCAAAATACAGCGAAAAATATCCTCCGCCACTTTTTGGTCCACCCCTTGGGCCTGGGCTTTGGCCACAAAGAGCTTTCCCAGCTCCTCCATTTCCTTCCGGGACCGGGAATGGCTCATCACCCGCCGCATCCGGTCCGCTTCTCCCCGGGTAAAACCGGCGACGGCGGTGGCTATTTCGATCACCTGCTCCTGGAAGAGAATAACCCCCCGGGTTTTTTTAAGGATCGGCTCCAGCTTGGGATGAAGGTAGGTGACTTCCTCCAAACCAAGTTTTCGCCGGATAAAAGGTTCCACCATGTCGCCTTTAATGGGCCCCGGTCTAATCAAGGCCAGGCTGGCCACCAGGTCCTCCTGGGTGGAAGCATGCAGGCGCTGCTGCAGGGCTCGCTGGGCCGGGCTTTCCAGTTGAAACACCCCGATAGTTTCCCCCCGGTTGATCATTTGGAAGGTGGCTTCGTCCACCGGCGGTATCCGCTCCTCGCAGAAATCTTCCCGTTCCCCGGTAAGAACCCGGACGGTATCCTCCAGCACCGACAACATCCGCAGGGAAAGGAGGTCCAGTTTCAGGAGCCCCAGTATTTCCACCCCATCTTTATCAAATTGGGTGACCACCACCCCTTTAGCCGCCCGCTGCAAAGGGGTGATGTTCGTTAAAGGCTGCCGGCTGATCACCAGTCCTCCCAGGTGGGTCCCCATAAACCGGGGCAGTCCCGCCACCTGCCCGCAGAAATGAAACAGCTGTTGGTACTTTTCCCCTTTAAGATCGCTTTTCCGGAGCTCCGGCAAGCGCTCCAAGAGGGCGGGAATAGCATCGGCATACGCATGGGGAAACAACTTGGCTATCCGGTCCAATTCTTCCGGCGCCAATCCCATGGCCCGGCCCAGGTCCCGGATGGCCGAACGGGCTTGAAAAGTATTGTACGTGCCCACGGAGGCCACATGCTCCGCCCCGTACTTCCGGTAAACGTAATCCGCCACCTGATCCCGGTAGCGGGCGTCAAAATCAATGTCAATATCCGGCTGCTCCCCTCTTTCCCGGCTCATGAAACGCTCAAACAAAAGCCCTCTCTCCAGCGCATCCACTTCCGTAATATACAAGCAGTAGCTGACCAGGGAATCCGCCGCCGAACCCCGGCCGGCATAGCGGATACCCTGCCGGCGAGCGAACATGGCCACATCCCATACCAGCAGGAAGTAGTCCGCATAACCCAGCTCATTGATCACCACTAATTCATAGTCCAACCGCTCCCGCACCCGGCGGCTGAGTTTCCCGTAGCGCCGGCGGGCACCCTCATACACCAGGCGCCGCAAGAAGCTCTCCGCCGTCTCCCCCGCCGGCAAAGAAAACTCGGGATAATGCTTGGCGGACAGATCCAGGGGCGCCTCGCATTTCTCCGCTATCAAAAGGGTGTTTTGCACCGCTTCAGGATAATCCCGGAAAAGCGCCTCCATTTCCGCCGGTGTCTTAAGGTAATTCTCCTGGTTTAACGGGCGGTCCGGATGGATATCCGCCAGCCGGGTCAGGGTGCGCACGCAAGTTAAAAGATCATGCACCGGGAATTGCTCCGGCTCGGCGTAGTGGACGTTATTAGCGGCTACCAGGGGCGCGCCCGTCACCTGGGATAGCTGGGCCAGGCAGCGGTTTAAAGACCGGTCCCCGGGCAGCATGGTTTGTTCCAGTTCCAGGTAAAAATTTTCCCGGCCGAAAATGTCCTGGTACCGCCGCACCCGCTCCAGGGCTTCCCGGTACCTTTTTCTTAAGAGTAAAAAAGGAATCTCTCCCTTCCGGCAGCCGGACAAAGCGATTAAATCGCTATGGTATTCTTTCAGAGCAGCCAGGGTGACCCTGGGCTGTCCCCGGGGGTGATCCAGGTGGGCCCTGGTGAGAAGCCGGCAGAGGTTGGCATAGCCGCCGGCATTTTGGGCCAGCAGCACCAGGTGAAAGCCCTGCTCCAAAGTAACCTCGGCCCCGATGATGGGCCGGATCCCTACCTTTTGGCAGCGTTCCTGGAAAAAAGGCGCCCCCGCCACGTTGTCGTGATCCGTCAAGGCCAGGGCCGGCATCCCTAAGGCCGCCGCCTTGTCCACCAGTTCCTCCAGGCGGCTCGCCCCGTCTAAAAAAGAAAAAGGGGAATGAACATGTAGATGAACGAAATCCACGTGCATTCACCTAGTCGTAGATTTTGTAAATAAACCAGGCATCCTGCCGGGTATCCAGGTAAATCTCAAAAATACTGCCCTGTACCGCGATCACGCGGTAAAAGATTTTCGTGTTTTCCCCCTCCCACCAGCAGCCCGCATCCTTCCAGCAGTCCAGAATCCGCTGGATGGGGTAGTAAGTTCCACGCCAACCAAAGCCCGCCGGCTTTCCCTCTTTTAACCGGACTTTAACGGGACATTCCAACACCCTACTCATATGCCTCTCTCCTAAACCGCCAGGGATCATAAAAAGCCAGCATCTGCTCCCGCCGGCTCTTACCCCGGTTACCGGCCCGGTCCAAAAAACCTGCCGGGTAATCCTTGCGCAGCCTGGCCAGAAGCCTATTCAACTGCTCCTCTTTGGCCCGCGCCGCCTGGTTGCCGAACAGGTTCAATTGCTTGGCCGCCATGGGCTCCAAACCGCCGGCTTCCAGGTACATTTCCTTAGGCGGAGCTGTTAAACCAAGTTTTTGCCAGAGGCGAAAGGTTTCGTCCGCTAAACAAGCCCCGGAACTGCAAGGTTCGGTGAACAGCCGTTTTTGCATAAAAAGCGTTCCTTCCCGGCTCACTCCCGCCAGGATTAATTCCCGGCAGCCAAGCCATCTCGCCGCCAGGACTTGCGCCAGCTTTCCCGCTGCTGTTTCCAAAGCCGCCGTTAAATCGGCGTCTTCGTCTTCCCGGTAAACGGGAATCCGGATGCTCTCTTGCGGCAAGTTCAAGCTGTTAACCCACTTCCCGTGGGACAAATCCCAGGCAAAATAAGCGTCCTGGCCGAGATGGGTTTTTAATTTGGCCGGGGATAGAGCGGCGATCTCGCCCCAGGTTTGAAACCCCAGTTTTAATAAATGCTCTCTCAGCTTTAATTCCAGCGGCCAGAGCACTTCTAAAGGGAGCCTGCGCTGCACCGCCCCTGCCCGGTCCGAAGATAAGAAAAGCAAAGTCCCTTGCGGCTTTTCCTCCAGGACCAGTTCGGGAAACAGGGCTGCTCTTGTTCCCAAAAGGCTAAGCGCCCTGGCTAATAACTTGGAGGGAGCCAAGGCCAGAGTCGCTTTTTGCCCGTAGGCAGGGATCAAGGCTTCCCATATTCTATGGGCTAAGGGCCACGCCGCCTCTTCCTTGCCCAGGTCCAAGAAGAACTCCCGGGGACTGTAGGCTTCCAAATAGGGAGTGAATTGTTGATAAAAAGAGATGAGAGACTTTCTTAAGGCATAGGCATGATGCTGTTCTACAATTTCCTCGTTATCGACGGTAATAAAAGCGATCATGGCAACTCCCCCGAACATTTGTTCGTTACTTTATTATATCCGGCACCGGTTTCCTTGTCAAAGGGGAAAAAAGGGAAATACTGCAATGTTTTGGTTAAATTATCGTTGTTAATTCATAACCTGATTGTAATAATTTTGCAAGTAAATTGAATCCTGCTTGTTATTTTTCGCACTATTCATAAATTAGGACATTTGTCATGTTTTCTTCCGGCAGTAAAGCTGTTAAACTGTAATCAAAAAAAGGAACTAAGGAAGAGCCCATAGTCCTATTCTGGAGGCTGAGCTTCTCGCCAAGCCCCAAGAAGGAGTCAGAGGCCGTCATCCTAAAGCTGGAGTCCTAAGAGACCGAAGGAGGTGTTGAGCAGTGGATGTTATGCTGCTCATGCTGGGTTCCGCAGTTTCGGCAGAAACTTTAGGGGTGAGGTTTTCTGGCTATCTAGGAGTAGGACTATTATTTATTCTCTGTTTGACTATGATTTACGGCTTGACATGCGGCCTGTTATTCTATAGCTAGAAAAGCAAAATCCATTCTGCCTAAGCGGAATGGATTTTGTTTTTCTCCCTCGCACACCAACTCTAAGGAGGGATCGGCATGTTCTTGATAATTTCGGCTTTGGCGATGCTGGTTACGGCTTTATTATCCCATCGTTTCGGCGCCAGATTCCTGTCTTACACGGCCCTATGCCTGGGCACCGTCACATCCTTTTCCCTTTGCGTCTTAACCGCCCTCGGGATCGGGCAAGCATTTACTCCCTTTTAAAATTCAGCCGTTGCGCCAACACGGCGGCTTGGGAACGATTAGTCAGGTTGAGCTTGCGGAAGATATTGCTCACGTAATTACGCACGGTTTTTTCACTCAAAAACAAGCACTGGGCAATTTCCTTATTGGTTTTAGCCTCCGCAATCAGGGCTAAAACCTTTTTTTCTTGTTCCGTCAACCCGGCCAGCTCCGGGGGATCCTGCCGGCGGATTTGCTCCCGCATCGCCGCCACTTGCTCCTTGTCCAGCAAGCTCTCGCCCTGGTACACCTTTTCAATGGATTTAATTAAATCCCCGCTCCAAACCTTTTTCAGCACATACCCTTCCGCCCCCGCCAGGACGGAGGCCATCACCGCTTCTTCATCCGCATAGGAAGTGAGCATAATGACCTTGATGGACGGATCCTGGCTGCGAATCTCCCGGCAAGCCTCAATCCCGGACATCTCCGGCATCCGCACGTCCATAATCACGATATCCGGTTTGAGTTTTAATGCCTTGTCCACCGCCTCCCTGGCACCGGCGGCTTCCCCTACCACCTGCAGGTGCTCCTGGCTGTCAAACAAAGCCCTCAACCCCAAACGCACCACTTCATGATCATCCACGATCAAGAGAGATATTTTCCGGGACAAAAAAACACCCCCACCGAGCAATTAATCCCACATATTTACCGGCTAAGAACCCTGTTTCAACATGACCAAAGGAATCCTCATCTGGATCTTCGTTCCCTGGGACGGCCGGCTGGTAATGCTGAATTCCCCGCCCAGGTTTTTCACCCTTTCCGCCATATTATTCAGTCCCCGGCCGGACAAGGCGTCGCTGTCCATGATTTCATCCATTTGGAACCCGCGGCCGTCATCGGCAATGGCGATATACAACTGTTCACCTTCCTGGCATATATTAATCGAAGCTTGCCTGGCCTGGGCATGACGGGCAATGTTGGACAGGGCTTCGCGGAAAATATGAATCAGCTCCTGAGCCTTACGGGGATCGAAACTAATGGTATCCTCGGCCACCTGGTAAGAAAGCTGGACCTGGATACCGCTGGCGGAAAAGCTTTCGATTAAATTCATCAGTTGATCAGGCCACTTAAGACTCCCTTCTTCCGGCTGGGTTAAATCGAGAATGAAATACCTGATATCCCTAATAGTCCGGTCCAAATTATCCATGACGTTGGCAATGATTTCTTTCCCTTTGGCGGGAGACACATCGATAGTGGTATTGGCCACTTCCAGGCTGAGCCCGATGGCATATAAAGATTGGATGACCCCGTCGTGGAGATCCCGGCCGATGCGCAGGCGCTCTTGTAAAATCGCCTCCCGCTGCTCCGCCTCGGCCAGCTTTTTCCGGTTCTCCACATTAAAAATTTCCATAACCCTGATGATGAATCCTGCCATCCCCAACCCGGCAATGGTCCGCAGGATACCTGCCAGGGAACTGTACCAGGCACCGGAGAAAAAGGTTAGCAAAGGAGCGTTGGGCACCTGGAGACCGCAAGCCAGGGCATACAGGCAAAAACTGGTAATAACTCCATAGAGGTTTGGTACGAGATTAGGCAAACCTACACTGCTGAATTCTTTCGCTTGCACGGTTAGAGCCAGCGCCGCTAAAATGGAACCGGGCAGCGCCAGCAAGAATCTCGACCAGGTCAGGGCGACATGCAGCCACTGAATCCTGCCGGGTGAATAACTGAACATAAAGATCCCCAGCCACAACAACGATAGAAAGACTACCGTCACCCGCAGGTAATAATCCTTTCCCAAAACCAGGGTGAGCACCTCTACGGCAAACCAGTAGAGCATACAGTAGGAGACGGTATTGAGGAGCACTTCCCCCAGGGTAAACCAAAAAGTTAAGTAACCCGGCACATGAGGGGCCATGCTCAGGGGAATAAAAGCACCGGCCCACTGAGCCAGCCCTTGGCACAAGCCGAATAATCCCAACAGCCAAATTTTTTTTACTATTTTTAAATCGCTGAGGTGCTTGTACTGCTGGAACTGCAGCAGGATAATAAACCCCATCATGAAAAAAAGGAGCCCAGTGATAAAACCGGTAATATTAAATAAACGCTGGAAGGTCAGGAACAGCTCCATCCCGGTATCTCCTGTTGCGGAAATATAACACAGTATTGCAACTTTATTATACGCCACGGCTATATTGATTGACAAGGGCGGCCAAGCCGGAGTTCAAGGGCTTGCGGTGCGAAATGGATCACATCTTTTTGCTGCCTGAACTGTTATAATTGAAGGGAGTATGCGAAGGAGGGGATGCAGCATGAAATGGGATCCGGAAGCGGCACAGCGATTAGAGAGGGTTCCCTTTTTTATCAGGAAAAAAGTGAAAAGGCAGATTGAAGAATATGTAGCGGCTCAGGGAAAGGACATTGTCACCAGCGCCGATGTCACCGCCGCCAGGCAGCATTTCACCGGGGGCAGTACTTTAACCACGGGCCAGGAAGAATTGTCCCAGCTGGATTTAGACAGGATCAGGGAGCTGGTGGAAAAAGGAGTTCCCACGGAAGCACTGGATACCAAATACATCAAATTCCGCCTCTGCGGCGGAGCCGCCGGGTGCCCCTTAAATCTCATGGACCAGATGAAACCCTATGCTGCGAGGCTGGCGGAAATTGCCCGGGAACAGGGCTTGGAGACCTTTTTGGCCGGCAGCCACGACGGGCCGGTGCTCTTCCATCACCAGTTCAAGATCACTTTGTCCGGCTGTCCCAACAACTGTTCCCAACCCCAAATTGCCGATTTTGCCGTCATCGGACAAGCCAGGCCTTCAGTCACCGGTGCCAAGTGCAACGGCTGTGAGCTTTGCGTCAAGGCCTGCAAGGAGAACGCCCTTACCGTGGACGATAACGGCCCCCACTTTGACGACGCACTATGCCTTCTATGCGGTGACTGCACCAGGTACTGCCGGAAAGAAGTCATCGTCAACGGGCCGGAAAGATACCGGGTGTTAATCGGAGGGAAACTGGGCCGCCACCCGCACTTGGCTATCCCCTTGGCACTGGAAGCTGCCTGGGAGGAAGTAGAAGACCTGCTCCGCAAAACCATCGTCCTCTATCAAACCCAAGCCCTGGACGGGGAGCGCTTTGGGGACCTGGTCCAGCGTCTGGGAGATGACCGGGTCATTAAATTGATACGGGAACAGTAAGAAAAGGGACTCTTCCGAGTCCCTTTCGCGCTAAGTATTATAACCCTTTCACGGCCATCTTGTTCGCCTGATCATGACAGTTGAGACAGCTGTTGCCGTAGTTCTCCTTGTAGTGCTCGCCCTGCAGGTGAGCTTTGTGCATTGCCAAGCTCAGGGCTAAAGGACTGCCTTCAGCGTGGCACTGGACACAGGCCGATGCATTGTCGATGGGCAACTGCGGGTGACCCTCGATCTTAGCAATGGTTGCCGCGAGGCTGTAATCCTTGTCGTCGGAGACTTTCCTGTGACAATCGGTGCATCCGCCCGGTGCTTTGTCCACGGCGGCCACTTCGATAGTCACAAAGTTCGTCCCTTCCGGTGCCAGCTCACCTACCGGTACGGTGCCATCTTCCGCCAACTTATGGCAGTGCACACAGGCAACGCTGATGGCTCCGCCGTAATGAGCGGAATGCAGTACCTTTCTCAGGCTCAGATCGCCGTCCCCATGGCAGGGCTGGCAATCAGACACGGCCTGCACCTGCATTTGCGGGTGATTCTCAATTTTTGCGATGGTATCAGCTACGGTACCATGGCAGTCGGCACAACCGGCTTTCTCTGCCGAAGATACGAAAACCATGTCCCCGCCTGCACTCGCTTCTTGTTGTTGGGGTTCCTCCGTTGCCGGTTCTTCAGCAGCCGGCTCTTCCGCGGGCTGTTCTGCCGCCGGTTGCTCCGGTTGTTGGGTGTCAGTCGATTGACCACCGCCACCGCAGCCAACTACCAGGAATAGGGCAAAAATAGCCATGGTGATAGCCACTAACAGCTTCTTGTTCAAGAGCTTCACCTCCTTCCCCCTCCTCGTGTGATTAACTTCACACACCTGAATCCTACTCTTTCCAGGTGCAAATTGTCAATCAATATAAGAGGGTGTTTTCTACAGCAAATTGCTAAAAAAGAGAGTATTTAATCCGAAACGGGCCATATTGCTTGTTCAAATTTTATTAACAAAATATTAAGGTTTAGGCAATAATTATCCCTCAGACCGGTATCGCCTGCCCCAATTGGAAGAAATACAGGTATTTTTCTTTCACGGGCCGGCCGTAGATTTCCCCCACGGCCCTGGCATATAGTTCCAATTGATGGCGGTAACCTGCCACCACCCGGGACAAGTCATCTTCCCGGACCTGGTCGTTCTTGTAATCGATCAGGATGATCCCATCCTCTTCCACGAGCAGGCAGTCGATGATACCCTGCACAATCACTCGTTCCGTTTCCCCTTCGCCCAAGTCCGGGTAAATCTCCCGGGCGGGTATGCCTAAAGTGAACGCCACTTCCCTTTTCACCTTTTCCGGGGGAGCCGCCGCCAGCTTTTGTCCCAGGGGACTTTGGAAGAAATCCAAGAAGCGTTTCCATCCCACGGCTTGGGCTTGTTCCGGCGTCAAGAATTCCTCTTCCACCATCTTTTCAATTTGCCGGTTAATTAACTCCTTGGTATCCACGGCGTGGAAATCCAGGTGCTGCATCACCAAATGCATGGCCGTACCCAGTTCCGCACCTGTCAAAGCCTGGGTCTCCTGCAGGAAACGGGGCCTGGCCGTGATGGTGGCCCTGGGGATGACCGGTTGTGCCGCCTCATCCTGAACCTGCAGCCGCCGCTTTAACTCCGTGGCGGAAAGCTTGGCTGCTTTGCCGGCGGAAAGGAGGAACGGGTAGCGCCAGGTAAGACGACCCGCCAACCCTGCTTCCGCTTCCTTATCCCCTGCTGCCGGTTCCAACGGCTCCAATTTCCTAATCCTATCCCAGGGCAAACCCGCCAGCTTGTTTTCGCTGCCCGGCACCGGCAAAGGGTGCCCGGCAGGTGTGTCCCAGTAATACACTTGGAACAGGCCCGGCGGGAGATGATGAGGGGCGCTTAGGGCAGGTCCCAACCAATCCAAGTAGGACCTGGCTTCCGCCAGCACCGGCAGGGGCAAGAGACCTCCGGCACGGCCCTTTTCCTGCCACCGCTCCTTCAGTTCTTCCGGTTCCCGGCCGGCCCCGACTAAAATCAATTTTTCCCTGGCTCGGGTCAAGGCCACGTAGAGAACCCGCAGTTCTTCAGCCAGCATGGCCTTCTGCAGGGCCGCCCTGATACCCCAGTAAGCCATGGTCGGGTATTTGACCCGCAGCTCCAAATCACAGTGCATGGGTCCGAAGCCAAAGTCCTGGTGCACCAGGGGGGTGCGGTCTAAGTCTTTGAAGTTAAAGCGGCCCCCTAAATTGGCCACGATCACCACCGGGAACTCCAGTCCCTTGCTCTTGTGAATGCTCATGATCCGGACCACATCATCGCTTTCCCCGTAGGCGCCGGCCAGTCCCAGGTCCTCGTTATCTTCCTGCAGCTTTTCAATGAAGCGCAAAAAGCGGAACAAGCCGTGCCGGCTGAAGGCATCAAACTCCCTGGCCCGGTCATAGAGGGCATAGAGATTCGCTTTGCGCTGCCGGCCCCCCGGCATGGCCCCGGCATAATCCAAGAAGGCAGTTTCCTCATAGATCTGCCAGATCAAGCGGCTTAAAGGCCCCTGCCTGGCCAGGGTCCGCCAGCGGTCCAAATTCGTCAAGAATCCCTCTAATTTCCGCGCCGGCTCCCCATCCGGCGTCCCGGCCATGTAATCCCGCAGTGCGCCCCAGAAACTTCCCCAAGGGCGGTGGAGGCGCACTTTCGCCAGCTCATTGGTATTTAAACCTACCAGGGGGGAACGGAGCACTGCCGCCAGGGGGATGTCTTGATCAGGGTTGTCAATGATTTGCAGCAGGGAGAGCATGATGCTTACTTCCGTCGCTTGAAAATAGCCGGTCCCCAGTTCGGCATAAGCGGGAATATTATACCGGTGCAGTACATCCAGCAAAACATTGGCTTTATCCCTGGCGCTGCGGAGAAGGATGACTATGTCTTTGAAACGAACGGGACGGTAATCGTTGATGCTTTTATCCCAAACATGGCCGGGGGGCTCTCCCTCCAGGCCCACCAGCTGCCTGATCCGGTAAGCAATCAGCTGTGCTTCCTTTTCCAGGGCTGTCAGCTCCACTTCCTCCGCAGCCCCTTCACCCTCCTCGCTTCGGCTCCCGTTGATGACGTGGAATTCCACCGGCCCGGCCACCAAGGGAATCCCCGCCGGCGGTTCCGGATAATGAGCCCGGTAGATCAATTCGGCTTCTTGGTCGTAATCCAACTCCCCTGTCTTCGCAGTCATGATGCGGCGGAAGATCCAATTTACCCCGTCCACGACTTCCCGGCGGCTGCGGAAATTGGCGGACAGCAGGATCTTGCGCTGGGGGCTGCCTTCCTGCCGGGCATAAGCCAGGTACTTGGCCAGGAACAGCCCCGGGTTGGCCATCCGGAACCGGTAGATGCTTTGCTTCACGTCTCCCACCATGAATAATGACGGCAGTGCCCCATCACCGGTGTCCTCGCCGGTCAACACCCGGAGGATGAGATCCTGCAGGTCATTGGTATCCTGATATTCATCCACCATGATTTCCCGGTATTGTTGGGCCAGCTCCCGGGCGACGGCGGAGGGCCGTACTTGCCCGGTATCATCGACACGGCACAACAGCTGCAGGCAGTAATGCTCCAGATCACTGAAGTCCAGCTGCCCCCGCCTGATTTTGGCTTGCCGGTAGGCTGCCATAACATCCCGGAGCAAGGACGCCAGCTCCCTCACGATGGGGGCCACGGCCAGCAGCTCCTGCCGGTATGCTTCCGGGCCGCGCAGGAAGTATTTTTTCAGCTCTCCCATGGTGTCCTTGGCTTCATCTCTAAGCTCCTTCACCCGCTCCTTAATCTGTTCATCCACCTGATCCGTCTTTTTGATCCCCTTGAGAGAGGCGTACTTGGTGGCCGCCAGGTACTTCTCCTGCAGCACGGACCAGGCCAGTCCTTTTTCTAAAGCCGCCAAAAGGTCTTCCAAACCGGCGTATTCCTTACGCAAATTATCCAGGTAAGCCTTGGGCCCTTTGGGCAATGCCGCCAGCGCCATGGCCTGCCGGTAAACATCCAGAGCCCCCTCCACCTTGAGGGCTATGGTACCGGTGAGCTCCGGGTACCAGGGCATTTCCTCCAGGGGCTTCAATGTCTCCTCCTCATAAAAAGCCAAAGCATGTTCCAGCCACCGGTCCGGGAAAGGCTGTGCCCTTAAGAAACGGGCCAGGCGCAGGATTTCCTCCGCCAGCAACCCCTCCCGCTGGCTGCCGTACATTTCCGCCAGCCGGAAAAAGGTTTCACTGCCCCCGGTGTACCTCTCTTCCAGCACCTGCTCCAGCACTTCCTGTTCCAACAGGAGGCTCTCTCGTTCGCTCAACACTTGGGCCGCCGGGTCCAGGCCCAGTTCGTAAAAATACCGCCGCACCACACTTAAACAGAAACTGTGCAGGGTGGAAATCTGGGCTTTATGCAGGAGGGCCAGCTGCCGTTTCAAGTGGTGGTTGGCGGGATCTTGATTTAATGCTTGTGCCAGGGCCTGCCCAATGCGGGTCCGCATCTCGGCGGCCGCCGCTTCGGTAAAAGTCACCACCAGCAGCCGGTCCAGGTCCAGCGGCCGGACCGGGTCCAGGAGCCGTTGAATAATTCTTTCCACCAGCACCGCCGTTTTGCCGGAACCGGCAGCGGCCGCCACCAGGATCTTCCTTTCCCGCGCCCGGATGGCTTGCTGCTGCTCCGCCGTCCACTGCACCGTCTTACTCATGCTGCTCCCCTCCCTTCACTTCCATAGTCATCAACTGCAGCGGCATATCCCCGGCCAGGGGCGGCAAGAGGCGGTAATCATTGCCGTCAACGAGACTGTCAAACTGGCAGCAAGGCTTGTAATCGCAGTGCCCGCAGGGTGTCTCGTTTTTCAACCGGTACGGGGCAATGGCCGTCTTCCCTTGATAAATTTCCCGGGCCAGGTCTTTAATTTTCTTGCGGGTAAAATCCCGCAGCACCGCCAGCTGCTCCTCATCCAGGACTTTGGAGCCTTTGTAAAACTCACCCTGGGTGGTAAGGCGGATATTGATGAGATCCTGCCCTGCCCCCATGCTTTTGGCCAATTCCTTGTCCTTGAGGATCCAACCTTGCATCTTCAATGCTTTGCGCAGCTCTTGTTCGGCTTCCTCCCGGCTGGGCGGGTGGTCCAGGCGCAGCACCGGGCTTTGCACGGGAAAATAAAACATTCCCCCGCCGGAAGGAGGCGCATCCATAAAGTATTGATAATTGCTCAAGGCCACATCCAGGTAAACTGGCAGTTGGAGGGACAGGCCGTAGTAGCACCGGGACAAATCCAGCTGGCGGCTGCTGCTCTTGTAATCGATCACCCTAAGATAGTACCGGTCTTGGATCCGGGCCGCATCCACCCGGTCGATCCGTCCCTGCAGTTTGATGGTCACCCCTTCTGCCAGGGGAATCTCCAGGGCCGGCCCGCCTTCCTCACCAAAAGGCAGTTCCACCGCCACCGGCTCAAAAGTCCTCAGCCTGGCATGCCGGGTCAGCATGGTGACCGCCGTCAATAGATGCTGCTCCACCAGTTTCATCCGGTGCCGGTAGGTGGAAGAGCTTAAAAAGACCCCGTGCTCCATTTCCGGCAGCAGGTTCTGGCAAATCTCCCGGGTGAGCTCCGCCAGTTCCTCATCGGACAGGTCACCCCAGGCCCGGCCTCTTTCCTTAATCTTGTGCACCAGCACCTGCAGTGCTTGGTGGTAGAAATTGCCGACTACCAGGGCGTCCACCCGGTATTGTTCCCGCACTTTAAGTTTTAAGCCGTACTGCAGGAAATAGCGGAAGGGACAGGCGGCAAAAGTCTCCAGGCGGGAGACGCTGCTGGCAAGCTCCCTTTGGAAAAAGCTTGCCGCCACCGGCTGCTCCAGGGGCTCGGAAGCATTCCGGTAAAAAAGAGCGGCAACCATCAGCTGCATCCTGGCCCGCAACTCGGGATACTGCAGCAAATGATTATAGACGGTGAACCAGAAGGGAGATATCTCCTCTCCCCGGGTGACGCTCCGGAACCGTTCCGCCAGGTAGCTGACGGCTTTTTTCCCGTTGACCAGGTAATCCAGGACCGGCCAGTCGTCTTGTCCCGGCTCACCGGATAAATACTCCAAGGCCAGCTGCGGGAACATGTTTTTCACCTGTTGCACCAGGGGCGACGGCATTAATTCTTTGCCTGTTTCGTCGGCCTTTGGGTAGCTCAGCCAGAGGTATGCGGAAGGGCGGGTGAAAGCGATATAAGCCAGGAACTGCTCATGGAAAAGAGCCAGCTTGCTGGTGGGAGCCAGCTCCAACCGGTTCCGGGCCAGTTCTTCCCGCTCGCCGTCGCTGAAAATCTCATCTTCTTTGATCCGGGCGGGGAAAACCCCTTCGTTCAGCCCCAGGATGAAAGCAGCTTTCAGTTCCGGCTGCCGGGAGCGGTCGGTGGAACCCACCAGTACCTGGTCCAGGGCCGGCGGGATGAGCCCCAGCTTCATGTTTTGCAGTCCTGCCTCCAGGATTTTGGCGTATTCCGGCAGGCTCATTTCTTCCCGCCCCAGGGCCGTCACCATCTGATCAAACAAGTCCATCACCTGATCCCATACTTGCTTGTGCTCCAAGGCTTTCTCCGGCTCACCCCGGTTTTCCGCCTCCCGGCACCAGCGATCCAGGGTTTGCGGCACCCGCAAATCCCGCAGCAGGTCATACAGGCCGGCGGTGAGCACCTGCACCGGCCAGGTCCCCCGCCCGGCCAGCTGCCGGTAGAACTTTTTCAGGGCGGCCGTCCCCTTCTCCCGCCAGCGGTTAATACGCTCCCGGGCCTGCTGCCCGGCCCCGGTATCCGCAAAACCAAAATGCCAGGCTTCCTCCTGCAGCCACCGGCTGCCCCTGATCCCATACTGCAAGACATAGTTTTCCAGCTCGTCCACCTCGTGCCGCTCCATGGGCACCAGGTCCGTTTTCAGATACCGGAACAAGGGCTCGTAGGACCAGTAAGTATTAACGGTTTCCAGGGCGGAAATGAGCAGCTCCACCAGGGGGTGGTGGGTGACGGGTCTTTTCATGTCCATGAAAAAGGGAATCTCGTACTCCTGGAACACGGTGGCCACCAGTTCCCCGTAAAGAGACATGTCGCGCAGGATGACCGCCATATCCCGGTAGCGGTAACCCTTTTCCCGGGCCAAGCGCTGGATCTCCCGCGCCACGCCTTCCACTTCCACGCGCCTGGTGGCGGCACTCACCAGCCGCAGGTCGGCCGGGGCGCAGGGATAGGAAGCTTTAGGTTCTTGATAGTGTTTTTCCAGGAATCCCAAGGCAGGGTTGGTGAACCGTTGAGCCCTTTCCCCGGGCACCAGGATTTTCGGCGCCTCCATGGTTACCTCCAGCTGTTCCGC
This sequence comes from Clostridia bacterium, assembly GCA_012840125.1. Classification (NCBI taxonomy): domain Bacteria; kingdom Bacillati; phylum Bacillota; class Clostridia; species Clostridia bacterium. Next base: position 42,049 of record DULZ01000044.1, read on the forward strand.
CAGTTCCACCAGCTTCCGGTAGGTAATGAGGGTGGGATGGAATAAATCCATCTCTGCCGCGTCCCCGTCGATGTCTTGCGGGTCCAGGCATAAAGTGATATTGACCTGGCGGCAGTAGCCCATGAGACTACCCAGTACCTTCATCTCCTGGGGGGTAAAACCGTTAAAGGTGTCCACCCAAATGCGGGCTTCCTTCAGGGAAGGCGCCAGGGGGATCCGCTCCGACAGGAGATTAAGATAATCGTCGGGATCCGTGTGATTAACGGCCAGGGATGCCTCAAAGGCCTCATACAATAAAACCAGGTCATGCAGCTTGCGGGCCAGCACCAGGTCCCCCCGGCCCCCGGCCTTCAACCTGTTATATTGCTCCCGGAGGTGGCTTGGGGTGACGTTATAACTCTTAAACTCCTTGAAGGTACCGGCCAGTTTGGCCACAAAACCCGGCTCCCTGACCAGGTGATGAAAAATCTGCAGGGATTTTTCCTGCTGCAGCAGCAGGGAGCGCAGGAGCATCGTTTTCCCCAACTCGTCCAAATACTGCCGGTTGGTGCCTCCCGCTTCTTGGAAAACCAGCCAGCCCAACCGGCGAAAGCTCATCACCTGGGCCCGCATCAAACCTTCCCTCCGATGATGGGTCAGGAGGGCTTTCTCCATCTGGAAACTGGCTTGTTCAGGCACCAGCAGGATCAGCGGCGGTCCGTCCACCGGGTCCCTTTGCAGCCAGCCGGTGATTTCCGCCAGGCAAGTACTCGTTTTGCCGGTCCCTGCCCGGCCTAGGATAAAGCGCAAACTCACCTGCTACCACCCCTTCATCTCCACCGGCACACCCCAGGCTTCCAGTTCTTTACGGTGGGACAAGCAAAAGATTTGCCTGTCTCCGGCCAGAGCCTGTAACAGGTCCCGCACCACGGTGAGCCGGTTTTCATCATAATTGAGAAAAGGATCATCAAAGATAAAAGGCAAATGGATTGCCCCGGCCAGCAAATCGCCGATGGCCAGCCGTAAGGCCAGGAACAACTGGTCCCTGGTCCCCTGGCTGAACTGGCCGGGATTTCTTTCCTTCCCTTGTTCCAGCAATTTGACAGAAAAATCCTCCGTGACCACCACTTCCCGGCCGGTGCCGGTAAAAAGCCGGAAATAGTGAGTAGCTTGCTCCGCCAGCCGTTCCCGGTAGGAGGCGTTATAATCATCGATAGCCGCTTTCAGTTCCCGGTAAGCCACCGCCAGGACCTCCGCCTCAAAAGCCAGGGCTTGTCTTTGTTCTTCCAGCGCAGCCAGCTCCTCCAGCCCTTGGGCGATATTCAGGGGCCTTTGCCCCTCCAGGTAACCTTGCTGCCGCCGGAGTTCCTGGTCCCGCTCTTTCAATTCTTCCTCCTGCCGGGCCAGCTGTTGGATCTCCTCTTCCAACAGCCGGTATTGTTCCTCCAGCTCCTGCCACCCGGCGCCTTGGGTAAAGGCCGGCAGTCCGGGATGCTGCCGGGCCAGCTGCTGCAGCTGATCCAGGACCAGCCGGGCCTGGTTATCCGTTTCCAACAGCTTTTGGGCCAATTCCTTCGCATCCTTCACCGCTACGCCGGCTAACAGCCCCTGCCGCTGCCCCTCCAGCTGGCTGAGCCGCTGCCGTTTCCGTTGAAACTCCGCCCACAAGTCCCCGGTGGCTTTGGGATCGCCGGACCCCGGTGCCAGGTAAGCAGCATAGGTATCTTTCATGCCGGCCATTTCTCCCGCCACCAGTTCCTTCCTCTCCCGGGCAGCCTTCAGGTCTTGCCCCAGCTGTTCCATGGTCTTGAGCAGGCCGCTTTTTTCTTCCCGGAGCTCCCGGTACCGGAGGGCATCTGCCTCAACCTGCTCCGGGGAACTGTCCCACCGGTAGGGAGCCACTTTCTCCTGCCAAAAAGCCAGTTTTTCCTCCCACTGTGCCGGTAGGTCCCCCAGTTCCGCCTCCTTGTTTTGTAAGCCCGTTAACCGGTCATAGACAGCTTGCCACTGTTCACAAGACCGGCGTACAGCCTGCCAAGCGGCCTCATCCATCCCGGCCAGCCAGGCCGCCAGTTCCGGCATTTTTTGGCACCGCTGCCCTAAAATACCGGCTAACCGCGCCAGTTTCCGGCACCAAGGAGGCCCTTCCTCCGGGGCTATCAGGGCCGGATCCCTGCCTTGAAACTCTTCCCCGGTCATCTGGTCGATTTGCCCCTGCAGGGCTTCCGCCCGCTGCTCCAATTCCTTAAAGGCCGCGAAGGCTTGGGGTAGACTTTCCCCAAAAGCCTCTTCCTGCCTCTTCAGCAAGGCATGGAAATCCTCCAGCTGCTTCCGCGCTGAGACCAGTTCCCGTTCTAACCCGGCCAAAGCCGCTGCCTCTTCCGGAGCCCTGCCCGGGGTTGCTTTGAAGACAACCCGGGCCAGTACCCAACCGGCCGCGGCACCCAGGCACCCACCCAGCAGCAGCCCAATCCCTTCGGCGGTCATCCAGCCCAAGACCGCCACTAGGCAAGCCAGGCCGGCGGTGATCAGGAGGGACTTCTGCCGGCGGGCGGCTGCCGCAGCCTCTTCCCGCCGCCTGTCTTCCCACCGGGCTTCTTGCCATGCCCTCTCTTTTTCTTTGACGCGGGTTTCTAAAGCCAGCTTCAAGGCCCGGTAATCGGCTAAAGCCTCTTCTTGGGCCCGGGTTAAATCTTTAAAACAAGCGTACCGGGCGCCCATTTCCTCTCGTATAGACGCCAGTTCCTCCCGGTACTCCTCTATTTTCTGCCATAACCTGAGCAGGCGCTGGGAGGCCGGTACCAGGTTGTCCAGCTCGGTGAGTGGGTGGGGCCCCAGTTCGCCCCAGGGAGGCAGCTGCGCCAGTTCCCCGGCACAGCGCGCCTGTTCCTCTTTTAATGCCTGCAGGTTATCCAGCAGCGTTCGGTATTCCAGGTGAAGTTTCCGGCATTCCCGGAAATCCGCCGGCAGGTGGGGTTTTTCCGCAAACACGGCCAGCTCCTCCAGCTGCCGGTCCAGCACCGCTAAATCCTCCCTTTTACCATCCAGAGCGGTTTGCAGCCGGTGGATTTCCTTTTCCAGCCTCTGCTCCTCCTCTGCCAGGTCCACCAACCGGTCAAGGGCTTCCGGCAGTTCCGCCGGGGCCTTGAGAAAAGGGGCATACCTGTCCGCCAGCTCGGCTTGTTCCCGGTCCAGGGTCTCTTCCAGCACCCGCAGCTTGTCCCCCGCTTCCCGCAGCTCTAACTGCCGGGACAGGATCTCCCGGTAGCGTTCCTGCAGCTGCCGGCCCTGGCGCCAGGCTTCTTGGAGCCGTTTTTTCCGGGCCAGGGTTTTACCGGTCCGTTCCAATTCCTTTTCCAATTCCGCCCTGGCCGACAAAACGGACTGCAGGCGGTTAACCGTGGCTTCTCCCGCCTCAATTTCCCCTGCCAAGGCTTCCACCCGCTGCTCAAGTTCCTCCAGGGGCCGGTCTTTGGTACCGTCCCGGGGAAAACCGTACTGCTTCAGGAAACGGGTAAGCCCGCTCAACTCGCTTTTGAGCTGTTCCAGGGCTTTGCCGAAATGCCCGCCGGAACCGGAGAGCAAGGACTGCACGTGCTCGGAAAGCTGCTCTCCTTCCGGCAGCGGTTGTTCCACGCAAAAGGAACTGGTGAATCCTTCGCCGGTGGTGATACCGATCAGTTTTTTCAGGTGCTTGGGGTAAACGCCGGAGTCTTTGAGGGCCCTGGGGTTGTGCTCCCCGCTGAACAGGACATGCCACTGTCCCTGCCGGTCCTCCGCCAGTTCCACCCGGTGACTGTCAAAATTCCGCTTGACCCGGTAGCGGCGGTCATCGACAGCAAAAATCACTTCCCCTTCAAAAGCGCCGCCGTCTTCCCAGGAGCGGTAGCGGTCCGTGCCGAATTGATCCGGGTTGCTGCTGGTGGGCAAGCCGAAGAGCACGGCCCTTAATCCGGCCACCAGGGTGGATTTTCCCGCTTCATTGGGGGCCGCCAGGACATTCAGCCCGTCCCTTAAATCTACCTGCACCCCGTCCCGGTAAATACCGAAACCTCTTAAACCGATGCTCAACCATTTAACTTTGGCCAATGCGTTTTCCCCCCTGTAAGGCGAGGATACCCTGGGTAAGGGCCCGGTTCAGCAGCCGTTTTTCTTCCTCGGATGCTGCTTGCTGCAGCCGCTCTTTCATGCGCCGGATGAAAAAGCCGGTGATGGTTTTATCCTGGGACCACCGTTCTAACTGATCCGGAGAGAGAAAATAGGAGCGGTCCACCAGCTCCAGGTAACGGAAATGATGCCTGACCCTTTCCTGCAGCCGCCGGCAGTCCAAGGGGAAGTCAACAATGCCCTGCAGTTCCACTTGCACCAGAGCCCCGGGATCTGCCTCCGCGGCAATAAGGGCCGCCAGGGAGGCTTCGTCCGCCGCCTGGCTGATATCCAACTGCCGCAGCTGGAACCGGGGCACCTGCACCGGCAGCCCGGTCAATTTAATCCCTGTACCGGGTTCCCATTCCCCCAGCACCAGCTCCCCCGTACCCAAATCATGAAATCCCTTGCCGGCGGCCATACCGGGGTACACACCCAAGCCGCCGCCGATTTTAATCGCCCGGTAACGGTGGAAATGGCCTAATGCCACGTAGTCATAGTTGGCTCGCGCCAGGCCCTCCGGGTCTAGAGGCAAGCTTCTTTCTCCCCCCTGCCAGTTATAGGAGCCGTGAAAAATCCCCAGGTGAAACCCTTCCTGCTGCACTCTGGGAAAGTCTTCTATAGGGGGTTCCGCCCTGGTCACCCCTCCCACGTAGGCCAGGCTGTAAACATACAGTTGATGCCCTTTTATTTCCGCCTGCAGCACCGGTTCCGGCATGGGGTTCGTCACCAGCAAACCGGGCCAGCGATCCTGGGCCTCCCGGTAAACGCTGTCCCGGTACGTGAATTCGTCATGATTGCCCGGCACGGTAATCACCAGCTTCCCGGCGTCAATGCACCTTTGCAGCTGGCGGACAGCATATTCCACCAGCTCCGGGCCCGGCCGGTGGGTTTCAAACAAATCCCCGGCAATGATCACCAGGTCGATTTCCCGGTCCGGGGCCAGGGCATAGGCTACCGCCTGCGCCAGCACCTGATCTCTTTCCTGTTGGATTTGCTTTGCCAGGTCCGGTTCCATAAAAGAAGGGTGCCAGCCCAAGTGCAAGTCCGATAGGTGCAAAAAACGGATCAACTGCCCCACCTACCTCTATTCATTGAAAATATAACGTTCCAGGGTGCGGATGTAAGGCCAGCTTTCCTGGGAGTAGTTGTGCTTCGCCTGCAAGAATTTATCTACTTCCGCGTCCAGGTAATCCGCCTGGTGCAGGATAGCCGCTTCCAGGAATTTGGGCCTTTTAGGCGACTGCCACTCGTAGCGACCGTGATGGCTGACAATCATATGTAATACCTTCAGTTTCAGCGTCTCCGGGAAATCGGGAAGGGACCGGATCCGGTCCTGCACCAGGTTAGCCCCCATCACGATATGGCCCAACAGCCTGCCGGCGTCGGTGTAGTCGATGAACAGGTCGTACCGGTATTCGTAGATCTTGCCTATATCGTGCAGTACGGCCCCGGTTAACAACAGGTCCCGGTCAATGCCTTCATAAGCGGCGGCAATCTGCTCAGCTAATCTCATCACATTCAGGGTATGTTCCAACAGCCCGCCCAGGTAGGCTTGGTGATGGGATTTAGCCGCCGGTGCCCGGCGAAACTGCTCCGCCAGGGTTTCATCGGCAAAAACCTGCCGGAGGAGGTTTTGCAGGTGCGGGTTGGCCACCTGCGCAATTTTTTGCTGCAGTTCCTCCCACATTTCCGCCACATCCCGGGGGGAAGTGGGCAGGAAGTAGACCAGGTCCGCCGGTTTGACGTTAACTTTTTTCACCGTTTCCAAGGTGATCTGGGGTCGCTGGTTATAAGTGGTGACAACACCCTTCACCAGCACAAAATCGGCGATATTTAATCCGGCGGCTTCATCTTCCGCGTTGTCCCACAGCTTGGCATCTATTTCTCCGGTTTTATCCCCCAGGGACAGGGATAAAAACTTGCCCGGCTTTTCTTTAAAGGGAAGCAGTTCCTTGCGCCTCACTTGGAAGACATTGTAAACGGGCTGCCCTATCTCCAATTCTGCCACAAACTTTTTTTGCAAACTGATGCACCTCCTGCGCCATGATTACTTCCCGTTCCATGAAAAGGAATCCTGCCGCCCGGATAGATTTTATCGGCCACACCCGTGATCCTTCAGGGTGTAGCAGTTATTTGTTACCAAAATAAACTATATTAAAAGGTAATTTCCCGCGAAAAAGGAGGATAGGGCATGAAGATCCAGCCGGAATTCCTGAATTTGCTGCGCAGCCTAAAACCCTTCGTCAACGAACAGGGGGTTGTGGCTTTAACCACTTTGGAGAATGTGTTTGAGATCTTGGAAGACCCGAAAGTGCAGGCCCTGTACAAGAACATGGAGACATTTGCCGCCATGCGGAAAACCAGGCCAACGCAGCCCGGCGAAGATACAACGTAAACGGCATGCATAACACCGGGGCAAATGGGGAAACATGGAAGCAGGACCAAGCATAAGGAGGGCTTCCATGGCGAGACAGTGCAGTTTTACCGATTGCTGGTGGTATGAAAAGGAAGCGGAACAGGCGCTCCACGGGGACGGGGGAGGTTGACTGCACCCTGATCCCGCAGGCTGCGATCCCAACCGCTTAACGGCCAACGGAAAACCCCATTGCTTCTTGACCTAACTGCAAAAGGGGAAGGCACTAGCCTTCCTCAGTTTTTTGGCCCCACCAATAAGGCGATTGGTATTAATCGGTGGCTTCAAAGGAGCCCTATTTGGGGATGAGCTCGGTCGCCCTCGTGCCGATCGGCAAAAGGGAAGGCATCGTGCCTTCCCTTTTGCCGTTAAGCTCCGTTTTCGACATAATAGCGCATGCTGGATTTCTTCAGCTCCCGGGTACTGTACAAGATCCGGTAATTGGCGACGCCTACCTGCTCCGACAGCCGTTTCGCCATGGCCTCGCATTCCTCCCGGGATTGACCGTGAATCATCGTGTAAAGGCTGTAGGGCCAGCCGGGGAATTCAGGTCTGTGGTAACAATGGGTTACTTCCGGGCAGGCCGCCAGCTTCTTCCCTACTTCTTCCGCCTCTTCCTCCTTCACCTGCCACACCACCATGGCGTTAGCGGTGAATCCTGCTTCCCGGTGCCGGATGGCCGCGCCCAAGCGGCGGATCATTCCCTGCTCTTTCATCCAGCGGATCTTTTCCAGCAGCAGGTCTTCATCGATGTTGAGCTTCTCTGCCACGGCGGCATAAGGCCTGGGCACCAGGGGCAGATCCCCCTGCAGTTCACGAATAATGGCCTTATCCAGTTCCGTCAGCATCAGGCGCTCCCTCCCAGGAAGTCGAAGTTGACCTTGATCTTGAAAAAGCGCTTGGCGGGCAGATTGAGTACTTCCACCCCGAACCGGCTCTCCATCTCCCGGATGATTTCCTCAATACGCTCCTTGGAATGGGCGATGACCGTAAACCACATGTTGTACTCGTGTTCCCGCAGGTAGTTGTGGGTCACTTCAACCAAACCGTTGATGTATTCCGCCACTTGGTCCATCTGATCTTCGGAGACCTTCGCCGCACACAAGGTGCTGACGTAACCAAGCTTGCGGGAATCAAAAATGGCTCCCATGCGGCGGATATAACCGGCTTCTTTAAACCGCTTCAGCATCTCCAGCACTTCTGCTTCACTGAGCCCGAACTTTTGCCCTAATTCCTTAAAGGGCTCCTTGGCGATGGGTAAATTGGTTTGCACCTCGTTGAGCACGGCTCTCTCCAGCTCTGTCAGCACTGGGCCTTTTTCCAACCTTATACCCCCCGTCGACCATGATAGAGACACCAAGGTTCTTCCGCCATGTAGTCCTGATCATGATAGAAATATGCCCTGGCCCGGCAGCCGCCGCAGATCTTCTTGTACTTACAGGAACCGCAGCCGCCCTTGTAGTTAAGGGTGCGCAGCTCTTGGAAAACCGGATGGGTTTCCCACAACCGGCTGAAAGGAATGTCCCGCACATTGCCCAAAGGTATATTCAGGTAAGCGCAAGGCTGCACATCGCCTTTGGGACTGATGATGCAATAATGGGTCCCTGCGAGACACCCTCGCTGGAAACGCATGTCCATGCCCATTTCCTTGGCAATGCGCATGAACTGGGGCGCGCAGGTGGGCTTGAGCTCAATGTCCACCTGTTTTTGCTTCTCCAGGATCCGGGTCAGGACCCGTTCATAAGCCTCGGCTCGTAAGGATTCTTCCTCGATATTAACCGCCCGGCCGGTGGGCACCAGAAAGAAAAAGTGATGGGCCACGGCACCGATTTCCACGGCGAAATCGGTGATGGCTTCCAGTTCCTCCTGGTTCCAATCAAAGACCGTGGTATGCACTTGAAAAGGCAGCCCCGCCTCCCGGCAGTTCTTCATACCCTGGATGGCTTCCCGGTAAGCACCCCTGTACCGGCGCAGTTCATCGTGTTTTTCTTCATTTAGGCTGTCCAGGCTGATACCGGCTCCCATCAAGCCGGCTTCCTTCAGCTTCCGGGCCGCTTCCGGGGTAATCAAGGTACCGTTAGTGCCTAACACGGGCCTTAACCCCAAGCTTTTCGCATAAGCCACCAGTTCATAAAGATCCGGCCGCATGAGGGGCTCGCCGCCGCTGAAAATCATGATTTTAAAGCCGGCCTTGGCTATCTCCTCCAACATGGCCTTGGCTTCTGCGGTGGACAGCTCCTCGGCTGCCTTGGCCCCTGCATCCCGGTAGCAGTGATCGCAATACATATTGCACTGGTTGGTGGAATTCCAAGAAATAATCAAAAAGCTAACCCCCTTCCCGGCAACCCTTAAGCCAAGCCGATTTCCTCATCGGTGAGGTAGCAGGCCGGATCCGCCTCCCAGAAATCGCCGGTAACGGCTTCCGCCCTGGCCCTGAAGTTGCCGTTGCATACATCCAACCACCGGCAAGCGGCACAACGCCCTTTGAGTAAAGGCTTCCTGTTTTTCAAGCCGCCGAGAATCGGGTGGGACACGTCGGACCAGATTTCACCGAAAGGACGTTCCCGGACGTTGCCGAAAGTATGGTTTTGGGTGAACTGATCCGGGTGCACGTTGCCGTGCCAGTCCACGGCCCCGATGGCGATACCGGTCCGGTTCCCGCCGTTGCGCTTAAGAAGCTTCAGGATTTCCTCCGCCCTGGCGCTGTCTTTTTCTTTCATCTTGAGATAGATGTAAATGCCGTCGGCATGGTTATCCACCGTTAAGATTTCCTTGTCCAGGCCGCGCCGGTGGAAATCTAAGGTCCTGGCCATAATCAAATCCAAGGCCGCCCTGGTTTCTTCATGGGTAATATCCTCTTCCACCATTTTACTGCCGCGCCCGGAGTACACTAGATGGTAAAAACACACCCGGGGAATCCCCACTTCTTCAATCAGGTTGAAAATGGCTTCCAATTCCCCGTAATTATGACGATTAATCGTAAATCTCAGGCCCACCCGCTGGCCCACCGCCAGGCAGTTCTCGATCCCCCGGAGGGCCGCCTCAAAAGCACCTTTCTTGCCGCGAAACTCGTCATTCTTCTCGCCGATGCCGTCCAAACTGATGCCCACGTAACCAACGCCGATATCCTTGATTTCCTGGGCCACCTGCCGGTCAATCAAAGTGCCGTTGGTCGAAAGGGTGGGACGAATACCCTTTTCCCGGGCATACCGGGCCAACTCCAGCACATCGGGCCTGGCCAGCGGTTCACCGCCGGACAGGAGCAGTACCGGCACCCTGAAATCCGCCAGGTCGTCGATGAACTGCTTGGCTTCCTCCGTGGTAAGTTCTCCCTCATATTTCTTGGCTTCCGCCCCGGCATAGCAATGGATGCAGTTGAGATTGCAGGTACGGGTACAGTTCCAAACTACCACGGGGCCCATTTCCGTCGTGGCACCGTGCACGGCACCCCTGGAACCATGGCTGTAACGCAGGCTGTCACCGAAAAAACTTGTATCACATAACAACTTGGTCACGCTGATCAAAGTAATCCCATCCTTTATATAAAATAGTAACTATTACCGGCAAATAATGCAAGAACATTCCGGTAGACTTTCCCCCGGCTGCTACGCCGGCGGCCCACCGGCAAAGTTGGCTACAATAGCTTGTACCAACCCGTTAACGGTGTACTCCCGGGCCGTGACATCCACCCGGAGACCCAAATCCTCTGCCGTTTTCGTAGTAATGGGACCAATAGAAACTAGTTTAACACCCTCCAACAGCCGTTCCCGCTCTTCCGGCGGCAGGAGTTCCACAAAATTGCGGACCGTAGATGAACTGGTAAAGGTCACGATGTCCACTTTTTTATCCCGCAAAGCTTCCAGCAGGGCTTCCCGCCCCCGCGTGCTTTTCACCGTGCGGTAGACAGTTACCTCCGTTACTTGGCCGCCCAGTTCCCGCAGCGCTTCCGCCAGCACTTTCCTGGCAATGTCCGCCCTGGGCAGGAGAACTTTTTCCCCGGGCCGGATTTTATCTTTCAGGCCTTCAATGATGGCTTCCGCCACGTACTCCTCGGGCATGTATTCGACCCGCAAGGCATACTTTTCTAAAGCTTCTCTCGTTTTGGGCCCGATGGCACAGATCTTGATGCCGTACAATTTCCGCACATCGTAACCCAAGCTCAAAAGCCGCTGGAAAAAGCTCTTCACCCCGTTGACGCTGGTGAAGATTACCCACTGGTATCCTTCCAGGGCGTGAATGGCTGCATCCACCGGCGCCCAATCCAGGGGGCTCTCAATCTCGATAGTAGGGCATTCCATTACCGCCGCCCCCAGTTCCTTGAGAGCCGAAGATAAGGCACTGGCCTGTTCCCTCGCCCTGGTCACCACCACCCGGCGGCCGAACAAGGGCTGCTTTTCAAACCACATGAGTTTCTCCCGCAGCTTCACCACTTCGCCCACGATAATGATAGCCGGGTTGCTGAAATTGGCGGCCCGGGCCTTTTCCACAATGTCCGCCAGGGTTCCGGTCAAGGTCTCCTGTTCCGGCCTGGTGCCCCACCGGATCAAGGCGACAGGGGTACTGCCGTCCCGGCCGTGGGCCAAAAGCCGGTCGACAATTTTCGGCAAATTGGCCATGCCCATTAAGAAGACCAAGGTACCCAGCCCGGTGGCCAGCTTCGCCCAGTCAATGCTGGACTCTTCTTTCGCCGGGTCTTCATTACCGGTAATAATCCCGATGGTGGAAGTGCAATCCCGGTGGGTGACGGGGATGCCGGCATAGGCGGGTACCGCCACGGCGGAAGTAATACCGGGCACAATTTCAAAAGGAATCCCGTGTTCCGCCAGGACTTCGGCTTCTTCCCCACCCCGGCCGAAAACAAAGGGGTCGCCCCCCTTGACCCTGGTCACTACTTTCCCTTCCAAGGCTTTATCTTTCAAAAGCTCGTTAATCTCCTCTTGTTTAAGGGTGTGGCGTTCCGGTGATTTCCCCACATAGATTAATTCCGCTGCCGGACCGGCATGTTCCAGGATCGCCGGGTGCACCAGCCGGTCGTAGACGATCACGTCGGCTTTGGCAATAGCTTCCCTGCCCTTTAAAGTTAACAGCCCGGGATCCCCGGGACCGGCCCCAACTAAATAAACATAACCTTTTCCTCTATTCACAGGCCTCAAACTCCTGTCGTAATTGATTTAATATTCCCTGAGCTCCTTCCGCCAGGAGCCTGCGGGCTAACTCTTGACCCAGTTTTTCCGGTTCCTCGGGTGAACCGGCTTCTATACCCCTTACAACTCTCGCGCCGTCCAGGCTGGCTACCAAGCCTCGCAGCACCAGTTTGCCCTCCTCCAACCGGGCCAGTGCCCCGATGGGGATCTGGCACCCGCCTTCCAAGGTGCGCAGGAAAGCCCTTTCCGCCCGCACCGCTGCCGTCGTATCCGGATCGGCGATTTTTTGCAGGAGAGACAGCAGTTCCCGGTCATTCTCCCTGATCTCCACCCCGATGGCCCCTTGCCCGACGGCGGGTAAACACAAATCATAGGGAATGTGCTGGGTCACCAGGTGGTCATAACCCAGCCTCTGCACCCCGGCCGCCGCCAGGATAATGGCATCGAAACCTTCCCTTTCCATTTTGGCGATCCTGGTGCCCACATTGCCCCGGAGGTCTTCGATCTTTAAATCAGGGCGGTGAGATAGAAGCTGGGCCCGCCGCCTTAAGCTGCTGGTACCCACTTTGGCCCCTTGGGGCAGTGTGTCCAGGGTATAGCCAAAAGGCGACAGCAGGACATCGCCCGGTTCAGCTCTTTTCATGACGGCGCCGAGGCGCAGCCCCGGGGGCAGCTGGGTAGGCAGGTCTTTCATGCTGTGAACTGCCAGGTCAATTTCTCCCTGGAGCATCGCCATCTCCAACTCTTTGGTAAAAAGCCCCTTATCGCCGATTTTGGCCAGGGCCACATCCAGCAGCTTGTCCCCTTTCGTTTTAATCTTTTTAACGGTGAAGGTCAACTGCGGATGAGCCGCCTGCAGTGCTGCAAGAACACAGTCCGTTTGCCACAAAGCAAGAGCGCTGTCCCTGGTGCCAATAACGATTTCCCTCACCTAATTACCTCCGTCCCATTTACCGCTGTAGATCTGCTTCAACTGTTCGCGGTTTAATCTGTTTTCCTCGTCCGGTACATCCAGGTCAAAAAGGTTCTGCAGGACCTCCGTGTACAGGTGACCCTGCCGGGTATTGGCATATTCTTTCAAGTTGACAATAGGGCTGTGAATCAGCTGGTTGACAATGGAGTTGGCTAGAGAACACACTACCTTTTTCTCTTTATCCGACAGCTTGGGCAGCCGCCTTAAGGCCCTTTCCAGCTCCCTCTCTTTAATGGCATTGGCCTTGTCCCGCAGCGCCACAATCGTCGGCACTACAAACAAGGTGCCCAGCCATTTGAAGAAAACATCGATCTCTTCCTCGATTAATATTTCCGCTTGTTTGGCGGCTTGCTTGCGCTCTTCTAAATTCTGGTCAATGACGTGACGCAAATCGTCGATGTCGTAAAGCTTCGCCATGGACAATGAGCCTACCTCAGGATCAATGTCCCGGGGCACGGCAATATCGATGAACAACAAAGGCCGTTCTCTCTGCGCCAGTGCTCCTTCCACGTCTTCCTTACGAAACACATAACCGGGAGCTGCGGTACAGCTAATTAGAATATCCGCCGTTGCCAGGTAGCTGTTCAATGCTTCCAGTTTGACGGCTCTACCGCCCAGCTTTTCGGCCAGGGCCACCGCCTTGTTATAGGAACGGTTGGTGACAAATACCGTGTCCACCCCGTTGGCTACCAGGTAGCTCACGGCCAGCTGGCTCATTTTGCCTGCTCCCATCACTAAAACCGAACGGCCGCGGAGTTCCCCGTAAAAGGACCGGGCCAGTTCTACTGCCGCATAGCTAATGGAAACGGCATTCTGATCGATTTTGGTTTCGGTGCGCACTTTCTTGCCCACCGAAATGGCTTGTTGAAACAACGTATTTAATATATTGTTGGTAGCACCTAATTCACAGGCCCGCTCATAGGCCTCCCGCACCTGACCTAAGATCTGGGTTTCCCCCAAGATCATGGAATCCAACCCCGCCGCCACCCGGAACAGGTGCTTTACGGCATCATACAGGACGTACCGGTACAGGTAATCCATGTTTTCCGCCACATCCAGGGCCCCATACTCAGTTAAGAAGGCATAGATGCTGCTGGTACCCACCTCCACATCTGTGGTGGCGATATAAACCTCGGTCCGGTTACAGGTTGACAAAATAGCACAGCCTTCTACGGCCGGTTTCCCACGCAATTGACGAAGCGCGTCAGCCAATTCCCTGTGGCTGAAAGCAAACTTTTCTCGAATCTCCACCGGGGCTGTCTTGTGGTTGATGCCAACTACGACGATAAACATTGGTTGATCCGCTCCTCAAGCAGCTGAAACTGATCCTGCCTAATCAGCTCCAACAAATCGGAATAGCTTTCCACCAGACGGCGAAACATCATTTCCCGCTGCCCTTGACACGGCACACGGGCCAATACCATCTCCCTTGCCCGTCCTAAATATTCTAATAGTATTGCATATTCATTTCCATATTGTTGCTCCAATTCCTGCCGGATCTTTTTGGCCAGGGCAGGACTTTTTCCGCCGGTGGAAATACTGATGGTAAGATCCCCGCGACGAACAACCGCCGGCACGATAAAGCTGCAGTACTCCGGATCATCTACAACGTTGATAGGGATATTGCGCGCAAAACAATCCATGGCCACCCTCCGGTTCAACTCCCTGGAATCGGTGGCGCTGATGGCGATAAAAACCTGTTCCAGATCCTCCTCACAGTACTCCCTGCCTGCATAATCAATCCGCCCTGCTTGCGCCAACTGCAAGATGGCCTCCGTGGCCTCGGGGCTCACTACCTTTACCAGGGCCCGGCACTCCAGCAAGGACTTAACCTTACGCTCTGCTACCCTTCCCCCGCCCACGACTAGGCATTTCTTGCCGGTCAGGTTCAGGGATACGGCGTAATAAGGTGTCTCCATGTTGTTGTCCTCCCGTAGGTCTGGCTTGTGTAAGATTTCGCTATCATTATTTATAATCCTTCCTGACGAAACTTTAACATAATATTAACCTATTTATTGCATCTTGTATACAGTTATTTCGACAATGCTTCAGCCCCCGCCTGCCTGGCCAAGTCGTAGATTTCCTTGAGAGGCCGGGCGTATTTTGCGGCAATGAAGCGGCAGTCCTCATATTCCGGTGCAATATTGTACACCTCTTCTCCCAGGCGGGCTACTTTAACCCGTACAGTCTCCGGGCCCCAGGCGCCGGTGACGGGTATAGTCTCATAGGGCAGCATGTATTTTTCCACCGGGTAAACCCTGAGACCGATGGAAGTGGTTTCCCGCAAGACAACCTGCTGCATGAGCTGCAAGCGTTCCGGCGCACACAAGACTTTCAACATCACTGCCGGCCGGTTTTTTTTCACCTGCAGGGGCACCAGGGATACATCCATGGCTCCATGTTCATACAGCAGCCGGAACAGGTGATCATAGATTTCCGGGTTCATGTCATCAATGTTCACTTCCAACATGAGGGCCGGTTCTTTAAGGAGCCGGTCTTCGCCCCTGGCCGTGGTTTGACCCGCTTTCACACCGATCACCAGCCGCAGCAAGTTGGGAATGGCCAGTTCCCAGCCCCCGGCACCGTAACCCACCCGGCAAATCTCCATAGGGGGCAAGCTGCCGTAACCACGGCAGTAAGCAGTAAGAATGGCGGCGCCGGTGGGAGTCGCCAGCTCTTTGGCAATGTCCCCGCCGTAAACGGGCACCCCTTGCAGCAGTTCCAGGGTGGCCGGGGCCGGTACGGGCAAGACACCGTGGGCGCATTGCACCAAACCGGTACCGGTCCTAACCGGGGACGCGTACACCTCCTCAATCCCCAACCGCCACAGGCCGCAGGCGGCCCCGACAATGTCCACAATGGCATCCACCGCGCCCACTTCATGAAAATGAATTTTATCCGGCGTGGTGCCGTGGATCCTGGCTTCCGCCCCGGCCAATCTCCGGAAGATGGCGATGCTCTTTTCTTTCACCGGTTCCGGCAGCCGGCTCTTGAGGATAATGTCCTCAATGTCGGCCAGGTGCCGGTGAGCCTTTTCCTCCCCGGTCACCACGGTCACCTTGGTGCCGGAGACACCATGCTTCAACACCGTTTCCGCTTTGATTTCATAACCGTCGATGCCCAAAAGGCGCAAATCATCTTTGAGAGTATCTAAAGGTAAGCCGGCATCGATTAACGCGCCCAGCACCATATCCCCGCTGATCCCGGCAAAACAATCAAAATAACCTATGTACATAACCAGCCTCCCAACTTGTTAATTAAGGACGCCTGATACCCGGCGCCGGCACCATTATCAATGTTCCCGCTCCGAATATTTTTCCCCAACAGACTCAAACTAGTATAAGCACACCGGTCTTGTGGACCGTTGAGATCGAGGTGGATACATTGTCTGACCAATTCCGGAAATACTGGCCCTATTTGGCTTGGGGCATCCCCGTCATCGGCGGGTATTTCGGCATCAAATACCTGGCCGAAAAGATGGTAAAAGACAACATCAAAAAAGCCACCCGGCTCATCTTAACGGAGAAATACGATGAAAACATGTGGGAATTGGTATCAGCCACCCGCCGCTTTACCCCGCAAACCATCGTGGAAAA
Organism: Clostridia bacterium; assembly: GCA_012840125.1. Taxonomy (NCBI): domain Bacteria; kingdom Bacillati; phylum Bacillota; class Clostridia; species Clostridia bacterium. The sequence continues at coordinate 58,303 of DULZ01000044.1, forward strand.
CAGCCTAAGGGCCCAGTCAGGCAAAGCCATCGACCGGCCTTTAGGAACTCCTAAAAAATTCCCGTCTTTCGATGACTTGATGTTTAACATGGCCCAACTCCATACCATGCCGACGGCGGATCTGAAGCTCATCGATTTAACCACCGTCATCGGCAAAAAAGCGGCCCGGCCCTTGCGCCTATCCATGCCGGTCATGGTCTCCGCCATGGCTTACGGCATCGCTTTAAGTGAACCTTTTAAAATCGCCCTCGCCCTGGGGGCGACTATGGCCGGTACTGCCACCAACACGGGAGAAGGACCCTTCTTACCCAGCGAAAGAAAAGCTGCTCAACAGTTAATTTTACAATATAACCGGGGGAATTGGAACAAAGACCCGGAAATTGTACGGCAGGCAGACATGCTGGAACTGCAGTTCGGCCAGGGGGCCACCGGGGGCACCGCCCACACCATCTCCGGCAAGGACATGACCCCTGCCTTGCGCCGCCGTTTCGGCATCAGCAGCCATCAATCCGTGACGGCCCACGCCCGCATACCCGGTATCAATTCAGCCCAGGATTTAATTCGCACCATCAAGGAACTGCGAAAAACTACCGACGGCATCCCCATCGGGGTGAAACTGGGGGCCGGCAAGTATTTGGAAAAAGACCTGGACGTGGCCCTGGCCGCCGGTGTCGATGTCATCTGCCTGGACGGCGCCGAAGCGGCCACCAAAGGTTCCCACCCGATCCTGCAGGATGATTTCGGGGTACCAACTCTTTTTGCCCTCATCAGGGCCCAGAACTACCTGGAAAGAACGGGAAGGAGAAAAGACGTGGATCTGGTAATCTCCGGGGGCATCCGCACTCCCGGCCACGTCTTAAAAGCCGTTGCCCTGGGCGCCGATGCCGTGTACATGGGCAGTGCGGCGATCTTCGCCACCAGCGACGTCCAAACCGTGAAGACCATTCCCTCGGAACCCCCTACCCAGATCGCCTGGGAGACCGGTAAATATGCCCGGAAATTCAACATCGAAGAAGGAGCCCAATCATTATATCGATTCCTCACGGCTACCGCCGACGAAATACGGGCCGGCCTGCAGGCTTTGGGAAAGAAATCCCTCAAAGAGGTAGGCAAAGAAGATCTCATGGCCCTATCCAAGGAAATCGCCGAAGCCGCCGGCGTACCCACCGTCTACCAGCCCTGCCGGTAAAAAAGCACAGGGGACATGCAGCCGTCCCCTGTGCTTTACCCGGAATTAGATGCGGGTAATACCGTCAACATTGATGTTCTTAGAGCCTTTTTCCACGAAAGATTTACAGCAGGTTTCCATGCAGCTGTTGACGGGGGTAGGTGTTACGTTTTTCGCCTGCGTGGCGTCAAATCGCTCAGGCAGGGAATCTCCCAACCGGTCGGTGGTCACCAGGATCTCGTTGGCTGAACACTTATTTCCCTGGCTCCAATAGTGACAGTTGCTGACGCTGCAGTGAACGTGTTGTTGCTGCATTGATTCAACACCTCCTGTACAATAGTTTGAGCCAGGCGCCGGGATTTAGCCCAGCAATTTTTGCAAAAAAACAAGGCAGGGGATCGATCCCTGCCTAGCTGGAAACATTTTACGCCGCTTGAGCGTTTTTCCCGGCTTCCTCCGCCCCGGCATGCTCATGCCCGGCAAAAAGGTTGAAATTTTCGGCAATAAAAGTGTATACCAGTACCCCCGCGGCAACCAGCATCGCCGTCACGCTGATCTCCATCCAGCTGGGAAAATAGGACCCGCCGGCTGCGCCCGCCATCCCAATTAGAGCCACGTTGAACCGGTTCAGCATCACGCCGCCCACCACAAGTGCACCAATTGTCGCAAGCCCCTGGCTGTTACGCCGTACAGCGGGAATAGAAGCCATGATGCCGGGAGCAATCACACCGACGACCATTTCCAGCAGCCACATGTTGCTTTCCAAGGAAGTGGTGAAGACGGTGCCAAGCTGGCCCCGCACGTACAAGTCCGTCACTTTCACTAGGAAGTAAATGCCTAAGATGACCGGTAACCCTTTGGCAAAATCAGCCAAGATCGGAGTCTCCGACTTGAGCCCAAAAGCACGGGTGGCTAAGCTTGTTTCCACGATAACCATCCCGATCCCCACCGCCAGGGCGCTCAGGAAAAACATGATGGGCAGGATCGGGGTCCACCACAGGGGATGGAGTTTAGACGGTACCAGGAGAAACAGGGAGCCCAAGGAAGACTGGTGCAAAGTAGAAAGAATGATACCGGCACCAACCAGCGGAATAGTAATGCGGTGCAAAACCCTGATCGCCTTTTGCCGGCGGAATCTTTCGAACACCACCGGGCTGAACTCCAGCGCCAGCACCGTTAAATACAGCATGACACACCAGGCAACCTCAAACATCACGGACCGGGGCTGCCACATAACGATGGGATGCCAGATGTTGTAGTATTTACCCAAGTCAAAGACCAGTCCCATCGCCACCAGCACATAACCGATGAAGCCCGTTAAAATGGCCGGTCTTAAAAGGGGAGCAAATTTCTTCTTATTAAAGATGTAAACCGCTGCCGCCGTAGTAAAGGCGCCGGCAGCCAGGGCCACTCCACAAATCACGTCGAAAGCAATCCACAATCCCCAGGGATACTGGTCCGTGAGATTGGTTGCCGCCCCTAATCCTTTAAAAAAGCGCACGTAACTGGATACTAAACCGAGGAGGACTATGGCGATCAATACTCCCCTGGTAGGTGTCATTTTGAAAGTCCACTTCCGCTTCATTGCTTATCACCCCGATCCTTAGTCAACTGGTAAGCTGTTCCCAAGACCAGCGCACCCCCCACCACCACGGCGGGAATCTTGGATAGAGCCATCTGGGTGTATTCGGGCAGGGGCCGGGTTCCCACATTGGACGGGAAGCCCAACTGTTCAAAGGGTACATCTGACAGGAACATGAAAGATGTTCCTCCCACTTCTGCCAGGCCGTAAATATGAGGTACATACTTATCAGGTTCGGCTTGCAGGCGAGCTTTTGCTTCCGCCACCAGCTCTTCCCTGGTGCCGAACAAAGTGGCTTTAGTGGGACAAGCGGAGGCACAAGCCGTTGGTTCCCCTGCTTTAACCTTATCCGCACAGAAAATGCATTTCCGGATCACGGGAAACGGGCTGTCCCATTGGTATTTCGGCACATTAAAAGGACAAGCCACCATGCAGTACCTGCACCCCATGCACTTGCCCCCGTCGTAAACCACCGGTCCTTCCGGTGTTTTAATCAAAGCCCCCACCAGGCAAGCGGAGACGCAAGCGGGATCATGGCAGTGGAAACATTGATGCCTGACAAAACGTTTTTCCTTGCTGCCCTTTATATCTACTTCATAAGACTTTACGGCCACCCAGGTCTCGGCGTCCAATACTTCATTTTGCGTACCGGACAGCCCGTTCTGCTGCTGGCATGCCATGTAGCACATACCGCAGCCGATACACTTGGTAATATCAATTAACATGCCTTTGGCCTCCGGGCTTAGCGCAGGTGACGACCCGTGACCGGAGCCAATACCTGCTTGCGCTTTGCCTGCGGGGAACAAGGCTAAAGCGGCAGCGCCGAGACCGGCCATTTTCAGGAATTTTCTTCTATTCATACGGTATCAACCTCTACTTTCAAGCTCAGTTTTGCACCAGGCAGAAATTGTGAATAATTTCTCTTTTATGGCTATATTTAGTGAAATATTTCTCTTTCTTCCTGAAAAATTTTTCGCGGGGCTTTTTTTACAGCAAACAACACACCATTAACCCCAACATCAAAGAGATGATTAGCCCGCCGCAGCTCACCAGTAACCAAGCCAGCAGCCCTTTCTTCTCACACCGGCATTCCAACGCGGCCAGCCCCGCCATGATTAAGGCAATATCCATAATTTTAACCCCCCTTTGTATTCTCTTACCTAGAGTTTAGCAAGAAATGATTGCAATGCAGGGGGATTATCCTGTCTTCTCACTGGCGGTTTTCTTGTCTTTTTCTTTCAAAAAATAATAGACAATGACATTTAATATACTACAGCAATAGTTCTTAGGAATTTTGTTGCATATCTCATGAATTTAATTATCTTTTAGCAATCTAACCGGTTATATTGCCCAGGATTTTTATTAGTTTTTCGCAATATTATGGGCAAGAAAATCAGACTGTAGACAAAAGGGTGTTCGGTGTTAATCCCAGGGCTGGGGAGCGAGGGAGCTCGAGAGAAAACGCCAACCTCTGAGCGCCGAAAGAATCGAATGGGAGGCGTCCGAGAGCCACCGAGGTCATCCCCAAATAGGGCTCCTTGCAGCCGGCGATTAACACCGAACGCAAAGGAGCAGTTTGTCAACAAGCTGCAAGATAATACCATATTTATTGATGCTTAAGGCAGCATTCCGTCCATTTCCCCGCCTGCCTGGCCGGTCAAGGTGATCACCAGTTGTCCCGGCACACAGACGATGGATTGTCCCGGCCGGCTGATAAACCCGGTCCTGACACAGGCTTGATCAGGGCAGCCCGCAGCCTGGATGCGGATTTTACCTTCCCGCACCTCCACGGTATAGGTGTGGCCCCGGCCTTGTACCGGATACACCCCGTCCTCCTCCAGGGAAACCTTTAGAATCCTTTCCCCGCCCACTTTGACTTCCGCCATACCAGCGGCAGCGCCTTTCGCGCCTGGCCCAGTGAACGGAACAGCAACGCTTAAGACCAGGCAACATGCCAAGAGGCTCACAGCCTTCCAGTCGGGGCGGCAAAAGGAAACGGATCTTCCCTCGAAAAGCTTGATCAGGGGACGACTCAGGCCTGCTACCAGGGCACCGCAGGGCACGGCTGCCAGGGTGAGCATCGGTAAATACCAGGCCAGGGCCCCATGACTCAAAAGAAAACGTGCCGCCAGCAGCTGCCCCCAGTTATGGGCGACGGCACCGGCCATACTGGTCGTCACCAGGTCCCCCTTGTCTTGGCGGAACGCCTGCCAGGCATACATGACCAGGATACTGGCCAATCCCCCGGTCAAGCCCAGGTAGAATCCTATGGATAATAATTTGCCTGTCAGGATGCCCCCCAGGACCTGGCGGCACACCACCAAAACAAAAGCCGGCCTCCAACCCCAGAGCTCCAACGCCAAGAGCGCCGCGGTATTGGCCAGCCCCAGCTTCACACCGGGTAATCCTAACGGGGGCAACATCCCCTCCACCGCCTGCAGTATAAGAGCCAGTGCCAGCAGCACCCCCAAACGGGCCACCGGCTGGGCCCCTCTTAACCCGAGGGCGGCAGGTTTGGTTAGGGACAATTCTTTCATAGCAGAACACCTACTCAGGAAAGGATATGGAATCTTTCACGCCGCTGCTCACTTGTACATTCAAGTCCCGGTCAATCATGACACAATCCACGCCGGGCCAGTTCTCCACCAGGGCCATGCCTGCTTCCGGCCCCAGGATAAAGACGGCTGTGGCCAGCCCATCCGCCAGCACCCCGCTGGGCGCCAGGATCGTCACACTGGTTAACTCCCGGGCCGGATAACCGGTAAAGGGATGCAATAAATGAGAAAAACGCTGTCCTTCGTAAAAGCGATAACGCTGGTAATCACCGGAAGTGGTGACCGCCCGGTCCTGTACCGTCACCACGGCTATTGCCCGGGACGGGTCCCGCGGGTGGCGGATGCCCAGTTTCCAGGGCCGGCCTTCCGGATGCCGGCCCAGGACGTAATAATCACCACCGAAATCGATCAAGGCGTTTTCGATCCCCCAGCTTTTCACAAGGGCAGCAATCAGGTCCACAGCATAGCCTTTGGCGATACCTCCCACATCCAACTTCATCCCGGGCTGGGCCAGCTGCACCAGCCCGCGGGCCGGATCGAGCTTAAGCTCCCGGTAATCCACTAACCGGCAGGCTTGGGCCACCTCCGCCTGCCCGGGGGGTTGCCAGTTCTCCTGCGCCTCCGGTTTTGAGGCAGGCCCGATCTGCCACAGCTCCGCCAAGGGACCGATGGTGGGATCAAAATAACCTCCCGTCCTGGCGGCCAAGTCCCGGGCTTGTATCAATAAATCCATGGTCTTATCGCTCACGGGAACCTGTTGACCGGCCTGGGCATTAATGCGGCTGATGTCGCTGTCAGGGGAAAAACGGTTGAACAACCGGTCCATCTCCGCCAGCTCATTGATCACGGCTTCTTTTTGCGCACCGGTCAAGCCGGGGGTGGTTAAGCGGAAATAGGTATCCATGCTGAAGGTCTCCAACTGTTCCAGTCGGGGAGGTGGCTCTTTAGTGCAGCCCGGCCAAACCACGGCCCCAAGAAGCACCAAGCACCACAGGCTCGCCCGGGCCAGTTTTTTCCCTCCCATGTCCTTCCCCTTTCATCATGCGGTTAGGCATTAAGCCAGCAGTTTTTGTTCCGGGGATACGGTTTTCGTCAGTTCGATACAACCGGACGGGCATTTAGCGGCACAAGCACCGCAAGCGATGCATTTCGTCACATCTACCTGTGCCAGGTTGTTCACCATGGACACGGCTTGCTGCTCGCAGGCCTTCACGCAGGCCCGGCATGCCAAACAACCGACCTGGCAGTACTCCCTGACCATCTTTCCTTTATCATGGGAATTGCAGCGAACTACTAAAGGCACATCATAGTCCATTACAGCCAAAACTCTACGAGGACAAGCTGCCGCACAAGCACCGCAGCCGGTGCACTTTTCTTTATCCACCACCGGCAGGTGATCTTCGCCCAGGGTGATGGCACCGAAAACGCACACGGTGGTGCAGGTCCCCAAGCCCAGGCAGCCTTCATGGCACCCCTTGGGACTGGACCCGATCAGGGACGCGGCCCGGCAGTCCTTGATCCCCTCGTATTGAGCCAACCACCTGGCCAGCTTGTAATCACCCCGGCAGCGTACCTTCACCACTTGTTTTTTCCGGGTTCCGGAAGCTTCTACCCCCAGAATGGCACAGATTTCTTTTTTCGCCTCGGCATCAACCACCCGGCAAGCATCCACCGAGGCCGCTCCCGCCGCCAGGGCTTCAGTATAACCGGAACAGCCGCTGCAGCCGCAGCTGCCGCAGTTGGCGCCCGGCAAGAAGGAAGCCAGCAGCTCCACTTTGGGATCGCTGTCCACCTTGAACTTACCTGCCGCCCAGGCCAACCCTGCCGCAAACACAACCCCCAGTCCACCCATTACACCGGCGGAAACCAAGACTTCCTTTAGCATTGTTGTTCCCCCTTTCCTTTTTTACTATCAGGCTCACATAGGCACTAACCCGGAAAAGCCCAGAAAAGCCATCGACATGATACCGGCGATGATTAGGGCCAAGCTGGTCCCTTTAAAGGCCGGCGGCACGTCCGCAAATTCCAGTTCTTCCCTGATACCCGCCATCATCACCAGGGCAAATGTGAAACCTGCACCCGCTCCAATGGCAAAGACCGTGGTTTCCAAGAAAGTGTACGTGCTTCCGGCCACAATTAACGCAATGCCGAGGATGGCACAGTTAGTGGTAATCAAGGCCAAATAAATACCCATGGCTTGATACAACTGCGGGAAAAACTTTTTCAGCATCATCTCCAGCAGCTGCACTAAACAAGCAATCATCAAAATGAATACCACGATTTTCATAAACTCCAGGCCCAAGGGATCCAGGATGTATTCGTAGACCAGCCAAGAAGCCATGGCGGACACCACAAGTACAAATGACGCGGCCAACCCCATGCCCCAGGCGGCATCCAGTTTCCGGGTCATGCCCAGGAAAGGACAGATGCCCAGGAAACGCGCCAGCACAAAGTTGTTGACCAGGGCGGATCCTACCAGCAAGAGCAGCAACTCTTTCATGATTTCGCGGCCTCCTTCCCGACCAGCCTAATTTGATGCCTAGCGGCCTGCTGGAATTGACGCGCCCGGCGCATTTCCACAAAGTTGAGGACAAAGACGATGAGGCCCATGGTCAGGAAAGCCCCGGGAGGCATCTGCATGATCTTCCACGGTATAAAGCTTTCCCCCATGATTTGAAAACCAAACAGAGTGCCGGCACCCAGCAGTTCCCTGACGCAGCCGATGAAAGTCAAAGCCCAGGTAAAGCCTAAACCAGTGCCGACGGCATCGGTAACAGCCCGGGAAATGGGCATTTTGGAGGCAAAGGCTTCGGCTCGCCCCAGGATAATGCAGTTCACGACGATGAGAGGCACAAATATGCCTAGAATTTTATAAATCTCCGGCAGCATGGCTTTTAATAACAGATCCACAATGGTCACAAAAGTAGCGATAATCACGATATAGGCGGGGATGCGAATCTGGCTGGGAATTAGCTTTTTCAAAGCCGAGATGATGGTGCTGGAGCAGATTAAAACCGCCGTCGTAGCCAACCCCATGATCAAACCGCTTTCCGCAGAAGTGGTCACCGCCAGCGGGGGACACATCCCGATCAACATCCTAAAGGTCGGGTTTTCCCGGAACAGGCCCCGCAGGATATCATCAAAATGATGTTGCATCTTTATCCCTCCTTACTCCTCTCCTACATAGGCCAGCACCTGCTGCACCGTAGTGCCCACCGTAGCCGTCACCGCTACCGAGGAAACGGTAGCCCCGGTAATGCCGTCCACGTCTTGGCCTACGGCAAAGGGATCCCCCACCGGTTTCCCTGGAAACTGGCTCAAAAAGGCTTCATCGGTTTCAATGCGGGAACCCAAGCCCGGCGTCTCCCCGTGGCTCAACACTTTGATGCCGGCCAGGGAGTTAGTGCTGAGATCGATGCCGACGGCTATTTTCATCTCCCCGCCGTAGCCCGTTCCCACGGCCTCATACGCAATACCGATCCTGCGGTTGTTTTCATCCAACCCTTCATAGACTTGGGTGACCCCGGCCGGCAGCTCCCCCTGCGCTTCCACCGCTTGGAAACGCTGGGCCGCAGGCAGCACTTCCTTAAAGCCTTTACTGATCATTTCCTCCATCTGCCTGGCTTCCACGATGGGCATGGTAAAACTGTAAAACGCTCCTAATCCGCCACCGGAAATCGCTGCAATGAGACCGAGAGTCAAAATCAACTTGATGGCATTTTTCATATGGCGGCTCCCCTCCTTTTAGCCCGCAAGAAACGATTGAGCATGGGCGTTAAACCGTTCATGAGCAAGACAGCGTAAAAAAGGGCATCGGGATTCTGCCCGTAGTATCGCATCACAACCGTAAACAAACCCACACCTATCCCAAACACCAACCTGCCCCAAGGGGTAATCGGGTTGGTAACCGGGTCCCCGGCCAGGTAAAAAGCTCCCAGGATTAATCCCCCTACCAGCAAATGCCACAGGGGATCTTCGCCCACCAGGAGCATGAAAATGCCCACCGCGGCCAGCATACCGAGGGGGATTCTCCAATCCACGTAACCCTTGGCCACCAGTACCAGGCCTCCCAAAACCAGCGCCACCACGGCGAATTCCGCCATGAAACTACCCGTACTTCCCAGAAGCAGGGATTGATAACCGGGTAACGCTTCCCCGGCTTTCCACAAATCCATCGGGCTTGGCACTCCCGTACCGCCGGAGAAAGGCAGGGTCCAATTGCTAACCTGTTCCGGGAAGGAAACAGCCAGGAAAACACGGCCTACCACCGCCGGATTAAATGGGTTGCACCCGGTTCCACCGAAGACCTGCTTGCCAATGGTAATGGCAAAGACAGCACCCAGCATCGCTGCCCAAAAAGGCACCGTCGGGGGCAGGGTCAAAGCCAGAATCAACCCTGTTAAAACAGCCGTACCGTCCATGAGGCTTAAAGGCTTGTTTCTCAGTTTCAGGCAAGCTGCCTCCGTCAAGACCGCCGTACCCACACAGAGGGACAGCACCAGCAGGGCCGGCCAGCCGAACAGGTACAGCACCCAGAGCACCGCCGGCATTAATGAACCAATAGTCCAGTACACAATCTTGTCTACGGAAATGGCCGCATGAATGTGAGGCGGCGGGGAAGTAATCAGCCTCAAATGATAGATTCTTTTTTCCTCGGCCTTTAGCACAGACATTTTTGTCACCTCCTTGACCAACGCTCCTAGCTGACCAGCATCTTTTTCGCCAGTCTCAGTAACTGCAGTAAGGGTTTCCCGGCAGGGCAAACATAAGAGCACCGGCCGCACTCATTACACAACAAAACCCCTTCTACCTTGGCCGCTTCCCAGTTTTGTCGCGCTGCATAAGCGGCAATTCGCTGGGGCAATAGTTTAACCTGGCAGACTTGGTAGCACCGGCCGCAGTGAATGCAAGCCCGGTCCAGGTAATGAAAAACCTCATCTTCACAGAAAGTCAGGATGGAAAAAACTCCTTTGCCGACAGGCAAGTCAAGCCTGGGTACGGAAGTACCGTTGAGAGCGCAGCCTACCACCACCTTGGCCAGCTCCGTTTCCTTGACTTCGGCGGAAATGAGCACTTCTCCCAGGTCAGTTCCCAACGGCACTTGATAATAGCCCGGTCTCCTGACCCCGTTTCCTTCCACCAAAATCAACTGTTCCATATACGGTTCTCCCAGGAACAGGGCCCGGTGAATTGCCCTGGCTTGCTGCAGAGTGACCGGCAAAATCTCTTCCGCCAGCGGCGAGGCGCCCCGCTCCAGGGGACGACCGGCGATTTCTTCCACCGCCCATTTCACCGGCATATCGGGTGAATTCCCGGCACCGGGCAAAGTCCTGGCTTTAGGGAATTCGCTCAACAATGTCTTAAGGGTGGGACTGGGGTGGCTGTGCCAGACTAACCCAGCCTCCGGGTACAGTGTGAATAAGACCCGCAAGCCGGAGATTACCTCATGAAACCAAGGAGGCAACTCTTCCCCACCGGACCCGTTAAGCGCCCCCACCCACCCGTGGAGAAGGAGGGTATGGATGCCGGCTCCGGGAGACGGCAGCCCGTACACAAAAGTGGTCCCGTCCACAAAAGTAATCACAATCCCCGCTGCATTTAATCGTTCATAAATCTCCGCCGCCGTCATGCCATTTATACCTGTTATTTTGGACAACTCTACACTTTCCCCCAAACCGTCATTCTCCACCACTACCGTGGTGGCCGGCACACCTTCACAGTTATCCATCACCGCAATTTGTTTCACTCTACCGCTCACGGGACTGTGAACCGCTGCCCCTCCGGTCACCGCCACCGGCTGTCCCCGTAAAACTCTCGTGCCGGGCTCCACCAGCACCTCACAGGGCAAATCTTGACGCTGGCACGGTATCCTGACCACCGGCGGAAGGGTCACAGGCAGTATCTCCAGGTCATGGGGAACAGATTGCTTCTTTTCGTCATGTTTTCCGAAAGTCGATGATATCATATAGTTGCCCCCTTGTGATAGTGTTAATTATCTCTAATTATTCTAACATCTTGAGGATTCGCAATTCTAAGCAAATACTGGCGGACTGATAACTTTTTTCTAACAATTGTCTAATGCTGGTTGCCATCCCATTACTTAGACAAAGAAAGACCCGCAAGCAGGCAACGGCCCCCGAACACTTCCGGCCGGTCATGCTTGCGGGCTCTTTTTCCGGCATTTTTTAATCCGCATTTCTCACTTGTACCTCTCCGCCGCCGAACTTGTAACCTACCCCCCAGACGGTTTTAATGTAGCGCGGATTGGATGGGTCTTTCTCGATTTTTTCCCGCAGGCGACTGACCATTACTGTGACGTTATCTGCATCACCTATATAATCGCTGTCCCAGATCTGGTCCAACAAGTTCTCTCTCGTAAAAACATAGTCGGGATGAGATGCGAGCAACCACAACAGCTTAAACTCTTTCGGCGTCAGCTGTACCTCTTTACCGTCGAGCATTACCAAATGCCCGCGCAAATCGATAAAGAGACCATTGCATTTAATGACATTGGGTTCTGCCGCTTTACTGCTCCTTTGCCCGGCGGTCCTTCGCAACATGGCTTGCACCCGGAGAGCCAGCTCCGAAGGGCTGAATGGCTTGGTGAGGTAATCATCGCCACCCATCCTGAAGCCCAGCAGCCGGTCTAACTCGTCCCCCCGGGCGGACAGGATGATAATGGGCACATCCGATTCTTCTCTCATCACCCGGCAGACCTCAAAGCCATCAACTTTCGGCAGCATCAAATCCAGGATCACCAGGTCGGGTTTTTCGCGCCGGAACACTTCAATGGCCTCTTCCCCGTCGCTGGCGGTAATGATTTCGTGCCCCTCCCTGGACAGCCGGTGCACAATCACCTTTAGAATATCAGGTTCATCGTCTACCGCCAAGATTCTGCTACCTGCCATCTTCTGTCACCCCCGCTTCTTTTAAGATTTTTGGTATCGTAAAGTAAAAATTGGATCCCATACCTAAATCGCTTTCCACCCAGATCCTCCCCCCATGCATTTCCACAAAGCTCTTCGCAATAGCCAGGCCCAATCCTGTGCCCGGGTGCTTGCGGGTAGACGAACCGTCCACTTGACGGAACGCCTCAAAAATATATTCCTGTTGTTCGGGAGCAATGCCTATCCCCGTGTCGCTGACGCAGACCAGCACTTCCTGCTCATGCTCCTTATAGCAAGCTTTGATGCGCACCAATCCTCCCGCATCAGTGAATTTCACGGCATTGCTGATCAAGTTGACCAGGACCTGATCTACTTTCTCCTTGTCTGCGTACACCTCTGTACCGGGAAGTTCTTCCTCCACCAGTATCCTGACTTCCTTTTTTAAGGCGATGGGCTCCATGCGATGGGCCACATCCCGGATCACATCTGCCATGGCAAACCAGGAAGGCAGTAAACCCATCTTTTTCGCTTCGATTTTGGCCATATCCAGAATAGCATTGATGGAAGTCAACAATCGCTGGCTGCCTCGCAGGACGTCGTTGAGGTATTCTTTTTGCAGGTCTGTCAACTCTCCTCCCACCCCCTCTAACAGGAGCTCCACAAAGGCCGTAATGGAAGTCAGCGGTGTGCGGAGCTCATGGCTCACGCTGGCCAGGAACTCTGACTTTAACTTATTCGCTTCCGCCAAACGGCGGTTGGCTTTCCGCAACTCTTCCTGCTGCTGCTTCAGAATCTCGTTGGCATGCCGCAGTTCGGCGGTTCGCTCGGCCACCTGGTGTTCCAGGTCATCGTAATATCGTTTCAGGCGGGTGGCCATACTGTCCAATTGCTTCGCCAGCTGGCGAATTTCCACCGGAATGGTAATGTTAGGCAAGGGATAATCCAAGTGCCCTTCCCCGATGGCCGTGGCGGCCCAAGCCAGTTTCGTCAACGGGCGTTCCACCAGCTGCCGCACAAACCAGTAAATAGCCAGGGCACTTAACACGATGAGGGAGCCGGTGATGGCCACTTGGGCGATGGTTTCAGTACGCAGGGTTTCCTCCAGCACCACCATGGGTATCCCTAGACTCACGGCCCCGGCCAGTTCCCCCAGTTCATACCGGGGTACTTCCTGGGAAAAGGCAATGCGGCTGTCATTGCTGTGACAAGTCAGGCAGGGCTCTTCAATATGGATCGGCAATAAATACCGGAAATACCTCCTGCCGTCGATGGTATCAATGCCCCAGGCCTCTTGGGCATTCTGACCTGCCCGCAGTTGGCCTAACAGCTCCAGCTCAAATGCATCGGGTGCATGGAGGTCATCACTGCTAGGCAGCCAGATTTCTTTAAAAAACCAGGCCTCATCCCCGCGAAACAGCTCCCGCACCCCTTTTTCCGCCGCCGCCGGGTCCAAGTGTTCAAACTGGGCCAGGTTCTTGGGATCGGTACCGGGATAGTAATACTGGTAACTCTCTGCCACGAAAGCCCGCGTAGCCAAAAACTGGGACGCAGCCACCCTGGCCTTGTCCATCAGTTCGGCTTCCGCCCTGGCTTTTTGCCGCTCGAAAGTCCAAACAAAACTTACCACGGACACCCAGATGGTAATGATGGCCAGACACAAAACCAACCGGACTCCCAGCTTGTCAAGCAATCTGGCGTTTTTCATCGGTACCGTCTCCGTTCTGATAAAATAAAGCAACACAAACTCAAAGAAAGGTTAACTTCTATGCAATATTTTAACATGTTCTAGCGTTCACAAACAAGGTTAAAACAGGTAATTTTGATTATTTCATCGACTATTTTTTATTCTCTTCCCCCGCCTGGTATAGTAAATCACAGGCTTTTTCTACCAGGTGGGCGGGAACGTATATTTCCACACCGAAGGAAGATCCCGTATAAATCTTCGCCAGGCTGCTGTACCCGGGATACCGGCGCATGGTCGGAACCTCATTGGTTTCCAGCCAACCTGTAATAATGTCTGCTTCCACATCGTTCAACACACTCTGCAAGAAGACCCAACTGCTGCTTCCGTTATGCTCTGCCTCTCCGGCATCGGATGAGCCAAACGGCATGGGCATGGCCGGTCACCTCGGCATTCCTGTGATTTTTCTAGTTTGAACCCCATATGCCTCTACCATACATATTACGCTTCTTAAGACTGTATTTCCTGCTCCGGAATTTTTTCTTGCTGAAACCCGCCAGCAGGATTACAATATGACTATCTAATATTTACCAGTTTTCTGGGGGGAGGAATAAAATTGCATGAAAGACTTGCTGTTCGCGTTTAACTGCATCGAAGAAAATTCGCGCCATGGATTGTTGGGAGAATGCGCCGGTCCTCATACCGTGGAACTGCTGCATCAAACCCTCCATGCCGCCGGTCACCGGGTCTGGCCCATCAATGTGCAATCCCCGGAACAGTTGACCTCCTATCTCCAAACCATACCCCGGCCGGTCATGGCCTTTGTCTACGCAGAAGGTTTTATCCAACAGCCTGAAACTTTATGGAATGGAGCAGGGCAGAGCCTGTTACGGGAAATATTATCACAGCACCATATTCCTTCCACTCATTCCACGGCGGAAGTAATGCAGCTTTGCCGTCACAAGCATTTAACCTCTACCCGGTTGGCAGCCTTCGGCTTACCGGTACCCCCGTTTATTACCGGCACGCCGAGCCGGTTTTTGCTTTCCCGGGAAGAGCCTGCGCTGGACTTTCCCTTGTTTGTCAAACCCGCCAGCGGCGGCGCCAGCTTGGGTATCGACGAAAGTTCCGTAGTGTTTAACCAAAGCCAGCTCAAACGAAAAATCGAACTGCTTTACCAGCAACTGGGCGACCTGCCGGTGATAATTGAAACCTACCTGCCCGGACGCGAATATACGGTTGGGGTGATCGGCAACGAGATCAAGTACGTCCTTCCCCCCATGGCTTTTTCTCCGGAAACGGGAATTAGGGACTTGGAAAGAAAAAGAAATCCCCTGGACAACTCCTGGGAATTTCTAGCACCGGGCGACCCGCGCTGGCACCGGATCGTGAGTTTGGCTCATGCTGCTTTTGATGCCCTGAAAGCTTCCGATGTCGTCAGGATCGATTTGAAAGAGGACAGGCACGGGAACATCCATATCATCGATGTCAACGGCACCCCCGCCCTCGGCGCCAACGCTTCCCTGGTAGCCATGGCGGAATACATTGACATCAGCTACACCCAGCTCATCAGTACCATCTTGAAGAGCAGCTATGAACGGCACCGGCTCGACCCGCCGGGCAGGCTGCTGGAGCTGGCCGCCGAAGGCATTGACAAGCTGATCTCTTATGCCACCCTGGTGGCATGACACGAGCAAAAAGGCCCTACCTGCACCACAGGTACGGCCTTTTTTCATCTATTTACTTAATAGCCGGCAAGCAAGCCAGGCTGGCTTTAATGAATTCTTCATTATGCTCCACGTCTTCCATGCCGCCGGACAGGTAGTGATCATAAGCCGTCAGGTCAAAATGGCCGTGACCGCTTAAAGTAAAGAGAATAACCTTGTCCTCGCCGGCTTCCTTGGCCCGGTTGGCCTCCCGGATGGCGGCGGCAATGGCATGGGCGCTTTCCGGCGCCGGTAGGATGCCTTCTGTCTTGGCGAACAAAGTAGCTGCTTGGAAGACCTCGGTCTGGACCACAGCCAGCGCTTCCACCAACCCGTCATGGTACAGCTGGCTCACCAGGGGTGAATCCCCGTGATAGCGCAGCCCCCCGGCATGAATCCCCGGCGGCATGAATTCATGTCCCAGAGTATACATCCTCATCAGCGGAGTCAGCTTGGCAGTATCCCCGTAATCATAAGCAAACTCCCCGCGGGTCAGGGTGGGACAGGCTGCCGGTTCCACGGCCAACAGCCGCGGCCCTTTACCGGCCAGGACATCCGGTACGAAGGGGAAAGCCGTCCCGCCAAAATTACTGCCTCCGCCGCAGCACGCAATGACCACGTCAGGATAAGCATCCACCAGGGCCAGCTGTGCTTTGGCTTCCAGGCCGATAATCGTCTGGTGCAGCACCACGTGATTCAACACGCTGCCCAGGGCGTAATTGGTATCATCCCGACCGGCGGCTTCTTCCACCGCTTCACTGATAGCAATACCCAAACTGCCCGGGTTGTCCGGGTCCTTGGCCAGGACCTGTCGCCCCGCTTCAGTCAAATTGCTGGGGCTGGGAATGACGGTAGCGCCGAAAACCTCCATTAAGGACTTGCGATAAGGCTTCTGCTGGGAGGAGATTTTCACCATGAACACCCGGCATTCCAAACCGAAATAATTGCATGCCAAGCTCAAAGCCGTACCCCACTGGCCCGCTCCCGTTTCCGTGGTGAGCCGTTTAATGCCGGCCTTCTTGTTATAGTAAGCCTGCGGGATGGAGGTGTTCAGCTTGTGGCTGCCCGCCGGGCTTACCCCTTCATACTTGTAATAAATCTTGGCAGGCGTGTCCAGGGCTTTTTCCAATTGGAAAGCCCGGTACAAAGGCGAAGGTCTCCACAACCGGTACAATTCCTGCACTTCTTCAGGAATGTCAATCCAACGTTCGGTGGATACTTCTTGTTTAATCAACTCTTCGGGGAAAATCGCCGCCAAATCCTGCGGGCCGGCCGGTTCCTGGGTAACCGGGTTTAGAGGCGGGGCCGGTTTATTCGGCATATCAGCCTGCACATTATACCAGCGGGTAGGCATGTCCTTTTCGGGTAAGAAAATTTTGGTTGGATGGAATTTGCTCATCTTTATCTCTCCTCTCCTTGTCTCATCTCGAGCACACTTGCTTGTATTGTATCCAAAATCTCCTTCCTTGTCTACTGTTTTGCCAAAAAATTCGACTGCATGAACCTCCCCCTTTTTGCCAAAAATAAGGCTCGAGGAGGTAGTATGTCATGAACCAGGTACGGGGTACTTTACCCAAGAAATCACCGGAAGGCGTCAAGGAACTCCAATCCCAATTGTGTAAACTGGGTTATGAGTTTGCCGAGGACATGGCGGAAATCTCTTTCTCCCGGCCGGGCCGCCTGGAATCAGTGCTAGCGGAAGTCACCCCTTTAGCGGAAAAGGCAGGCTGGGATGTCCGCCGGGAACTATATTTGGAAGAAACCAATCCTGAACTGACTGCCAAATCCATCTACGAAAGGGGGCGCATCCTCAGGTTATACCCGACCCATTAAATCAAAAGGAGGTGAACCGTGTGCCCAACTTAACGGCCATGGAATGCTTGCTGTTAAGCGAGCATTTCAAATCTGAAACAGGCATGATCAACATGCTCCAGTATGCCGGCCAAAACACTTCCGACGCCCGCTGCCGGAAACTGTGTGAAACCATGCTGCAGGAGCATCAACAGCAGTTCCGGAGCCTGGCCCAGTATATTGAACAGATGAATTATTAATAAAGGAGGGGACTAAATGCCTCAGCTTTCCGATAAGGACATGATGCAAATCATCCTGGACAAGCATAAGCATTGTGCCGTAAAGCTAATCCAGCTGGCCATGGAATGTTCCGACTTCGGTCTCCGCAATGAGGTCCTCAAGACCCTGGACATGTGTCTTAAGCACCAGCACCATACTTATGAACTGATGCGCCAGCTGGGCTGGTATCAGACCACGCCCGCCTCCCCGGATGAAATCAGGGGGCTCAAAAATCTCATCAACCAGCAAGCCATGGTATAATGAAAGGGCTGTCCAATCGGACAGCCCCTAGGTTGTTTTAACCCGCAGAAACAAATACGCCGGCGTTCTCTTTAATTCCCCCAAAGCTTCCCTTAGGGTGACAAATTTGGGCTAGGATGAGCTGTTACGCACTTGATAAATCTATAATCTCACCTATTCGGGGGACAATAGCCCTAACTCCTTTCTGACGGAGCATATGAGCTAGTTCGTCCCCTTTTTCGCGCGCTACATGGGTTATAACAACTATTGGATCTCCCTTTATCTTCCTTAACATATCCTCAATATCTTTCCAATCTGGGTGGACTTTCCATGTAAATCGAGTTACTCTAGCTTTAATCCCATCAACTGCGCCTTTAAGTACTTGATCGCCTTTTGTTCCTTCATATAAGAAACCTGTAAAAATTATGCTGTTATTCTCTGATATCCCCAAGCGGTCTATGAGCTCCTTTGTGGCACCAGAGCTACCCATGGCGTCGGTGGCCAGAATTACAGCTTCCCCTTTTTGGGGTATGTCCGAAATACGGCAAAATTCCTTGATTTTTTCATTATCACAAATATTTGTTATTTGTGCCGGACATTTTATTCCGGATCTTTCTGGGTCACGCAGAAAACCTCTTAATCCCGCAAGAATTGGAGCCTCTACATATATTGGCACATTAACCTTTAGTGCGCTGCTTAATAAAATCAAAATTTCTTGAGAGCGTCCAATGCGGGGAACGGGCAGAAGAACGCTCCCCCCCTTACTAACCGTAGCTGTAATTGCTTCCAAAAGCTGCTCATAAATACTATCCTGCCTTATAACAGCAGCCCCATATGCTCCATCCAAAACTACGGCATCAGCATGGCCGCTAAACTCAGGAGGAGAAATGAATAAGCTTGAAGTGGACCAATCGCCTGTGTATATTATTCGCTTGTCACCCCACATGATATCAAACCATGCTGAACCTGGTACGTGGCCACTGGGATTAAAGCAAATCTCGCAGTCTTTAATTTTTATCTTGACCCCGAAATCAACAGGGTGTAAGGGTAAAGATAATACATGCTCCATTTCGTAGGGCTTCTTATGCCCCATAGAATCAACTGCCTGTAACCAAGCAGAACAACTTTTGGTAACCTCCGGTACAACTAAATGATGCGTATATATCGGCCTCTGAATTCCTAATTTTGTAAGAACCGGGAGGGCTCCGCAGTGATCTTCGTGAGCGTGGCTTAAAAAAGTAGCGTCAATACGAGTTAATAGATTAACATCCCACTGAGGGTACTCCCCTGCCTTAAAAGCAGTAAATGTACGTTTAACGCCGCAATCCATTAGTATAAAGCCATTTCCATCCCCCAATAGAAAGCAAGAACGTCCTTGCTCGGAGACTCCTCCCCAGCAGTACAACTTTAACATCGACTAACCCCCTGTTTCTGTGACGGCTTAAAAACAAACTTGCTTCGCCATTTAAGGATTCTATCTTTCGGCAACGCGTCGGCCCAAATAGAGCTTCCGGAAAAACTCGTTTCTTATGCCCCGAACTTGGATGTAAAACCCATCAAATCCATTAGAACATTGAAGAAAGCCGAGCCAGTAATTCTGCCCAATCCACCACCGGCGCAACTTCTCTCTCCGAAGTGAGTTTGCAGGTCGCTTCGTACCGCAGGTCCCCACATGGCCGCAGGAACTGGATCGCCTGAATGATCACGTATGCTACATGGAGTGGAGTGATCGCCGGTTATGGCTACATGAACACCTGCTTCTAAACCGTCCAACAAGTTCCCTACTAGCAAGTCTAGTTTTTCTGCGACCTCTATCTTGAGGTCCCATCTTCCGTCGTGACCCGCAAGGTCTCCTGCCTTTACATGAATTACTACTAAATCGAACTTCTTTATCAATTCTAAGGCTAACCTGGCTTTGGCCACAGGATCAAAATCATAAGAGCCGGTTATACCTTCACCTGAGAACACCTCAAGTCCCGCCATTCTTCCTATAGCAAGCACAGTGTTTTCACCGGTTATAAGAGCTCCTTTCAGCCCTTTATAACGCTCGCCGAGGGGCGGAATAGCGTTAACAATCCCTGCGCCGCGCGTTAGGACTGCATTGGCTGGCGGTAACCCAGCCGCCTCTCTGGCAAGGTTGACTGGGTGTGCTTTCAATTTTTCTTTTGCTATATCAAGGAACTTCTGCACCAATCTAGCGGTCTTAGCAGCTTCGGGGGTATTGTCCAGCGGGCAAACTTTGCGCATTGGCTGTCCTTCACAAGCAGTACCGGGATCTGAATCAGAGACAGCTGGGCTAAGACCGGGCCCGCGGAGTACCAGTACGGCCCTATGTTCCGTACCGGCAGCGAAGAAAGCAACTGTATCTTCGCCCAAGTAAATCTTATTAAGGCAGGAGGCTAGTTCACTTGTTCCCTCTTTTATGCGGCCCGCTCTTCTGTCGACTACTATACCTTTCTCATCGATGGTGGCAAAATTACACCTGAAAGCCACATCGCCCGCCTCAAGCTGTAACCCAGCCCCCAAGGCCTCAATAGGACCACGACCCTTATAGCATTTAAAGGGATCGTATCCTAAGGCACACAGCGTGCCTACATC
The DNA here is from genome assembly GCA_012840125.1 of Clostridia bacterium. Lineage (NCBI taxonomy): Bacteria > Bacillati > Bacillota > Clostridia > Clostridia bacterium. The sequence continues at coordinate 78,790 of DULZ01000044.1, forward strand.
TGTACCACAGGGAACCCCTGGGGCGTAGGGATCCACCAACCCAACAATACCGCTACAAGCCAGCCGGTCCAGGTTGGGAGTGTTGGCTGCTTCTAACGGCGTCTTCCCCTTCAACTCCGAAACAGGACGGTCACCAAGACCATCTGCAATTACCAGCACACCTTTTGTCTTCATCAGCTACTTCTCCTTTTATGCTTTTTTATGGCTGCTTAAAGTACCATATGCCTCCGGAAATATAGGAGCGCTCCGGCAACGAGCACAGTCGCTGCCCACGAAATTCCTGTCTTGGTAGAAGTTATTTCTTTAACATAACTCAACTCCACCTTTACGGAGGACCCTGTCGGTACACCTGGGGCATCCTCGTTGCCAGACAATTCCACAGTTATACCGCTTGAATTATTGTCTCGTACTACTTTAAAGTCTTCCTTAGGAGAAGTGACCGCGAACACTTCACAACCCGGGGGCAAGGTAACCCTGCAAGTGTATTTTCCTATGCCATAGGGAGTGTTGTTTTTGAAATTATAACTGAAATTCCTGAGATCGCCTCTGCTGGTTGGGCCACCTTCTGCATTTGTCTTATTGCTTTTTGCCTCTTTAAAAAGTTCCGGGACGAGATAAGTTATTTTTAGAGTTACTTCTTTAATTTCGCCGCTGTCTTTGACATTCCACTGATACCATTTATTACCGCCATATTTTACTTCCTTGGGTTCCGGGTCTTCTACTGCAGCACCTGTAACCTCAGTCTGAACCCAGCTACCCTTTAGAGCAGGTTGGGGTAAAACTATAGCCCCTTCGGGTCCCGGCTTTCCTTTCCAGATAACTTCTAGCTTCGCATCACCATTGGCGGAAGCCACTATCTTTTCTTCCAACTCATTATTAACTTGCTCTGCTTGCACCGGCGACGACCACTGCGCTAGGAGTATCAAGCCCAGGCAGATACTCCATACTGTTATCAATAGCCCTCTCATGAGCCCTCTCATAGAACACCCTCTCCCCTATTGACTTTTAATATAGCCCGATCCATTTAAACCACGTCACGGCGGCCAGGCACATGAGCGCGCATTTTACGAGCAACACGATTACTCCGTAGAAGAGCTGATTAGTAACGGTGAACTGGCCCGTCGAATAGAAAATCAAATTCGGCTTGCAGTTAGGCGGCAAGGTTATGCTATCAGCGATGGTGAAAGCTGCTGGTAGGGCCAAAGCCAACGGATTGTAGCCTGTCACTTTAGCCAGTTCGATTATGGTTGGTAACAAAATAGCGGTCCGAACTGTTTTGGATGTAAAGACCATATGGCTGAAACTTGATATGAATACTACTGCGGCGAATACCAGTATAAACGGTAGCTGAGACAAGTTGGCTGCTCCAAAAATACGGCTTAACGCCCACGATGCGATACCCGCATTCTCAAGAGCCATACCTACTGCGTAGGCTCCACAGCTAAAAATCATAAGATCCCAAGGGATCTGGGTCTCTTTCCAGTTCAACAGACCTGTTAGATACATGAGAGTCGCAGCCAGAATGGCAACCATTACGAGCGAAATATTAAACCCGAACATTTTTACATGGTAAGGTCCCGTTGCCCATAGGAATACTGTGAGTACAAATATACCTAAGGCCTTCCATTCTTCTCGATTCAAGCGGCCCATATTTTTTATTTCTGCTCCCATTTTTTCCAGCCCCTGGCCCTTAGGAGTTCTGACCTCAGGAGGATAGAGCAGAAGACCGATAAAGTAACCAAGTATCATAGTCATAAAGGCTATGGGCATAGCGGCCAGGAACCACTGACCCCAACTTACGTTTACACCGGCAAGGTCTTTAAGGAATCCTACAGCCATTATTTGCGGAGCAGTAGCCGTCAAAATGCCACTAGTGCTAATATTATTTGCCTGAAGTTCCTGAATCATCAGTAATCTACCAAAATTAGATTTACCTGGGATAGCTCCATAAGCCTCGGCTAGTGCTAAAGCCAGGGGCAACATGATAGCAGCCCGCGCCGTAGTGGAAGGGACAACTAAGGTAATTATGAAGTTGACAATAATCATCACCAGAAGGGCCGTTTTGGCTGTCTTACCGAATTTCGTGATCATGAATAATGCCAGCCTTTTGCCTAACCCCGTTTTCTCCATACCTGAGGTAATAATAAAGGCTGCAACCATGAGCCATATTACGTCATAGCCGAAAACACCCAGGATAGATTTTTCATCCCATGCTCCTGTAATTGCCAGCAAAACAATAGCCACCAAGGCCGTTACATATACCGGGATGGCTTCGGAAACCCATAGTATCAGGGCCAAAAAGAATACTGCGGCGGCGGCCTTGCCCTGCATCGTTACACCCGCCGGCGCAGGCATAGTGTACAACAAAGTAAAAACTATAATGGCAAGAGGCAGTCCTAAATACGTGAGCCATTTTTCAGAAGGGCTCTTATTACGTTGAGCCAATAGGTTTTTGGGAGCCGTTTTTTCTCTACTTGTCATACCTTTTAACCTTACCTCCTTAACGTTTTAATTTTCTTAATGCTTATATCTGATTTAATATTTCTACCTATTCTCAATCTTTCTACTTAATCGCGGCCTAGTTTTTTTCTAAAGCTACATCAAGTCTTTTCAAGTAAGAGTTTATTTAGAAGGAATTCAGATGTACAATACCGAATTATTTATCTAATTGATAAGGCTAACCTTATCGATTGGAAAGGAGTCCGGCCATGACCTTAAGGCAGCTTCGTACTTTCTGCTGTGTAGTAGAAGAGGGGGCTTTTCACAAGGCCGCAGAACGCTTGTTCCTGACCCAACCAGCCGTAAGCCAACAGATAAATCTCCTTGAACGATATTATGGAACTAAGTTATTCGTGCGTAAGGGTAGAAAAATTTCCCTTACCCCGGAAGGTCGCTTCTTGTACGAACTAGCAAAACAGATTTTGTCCGCCATCGATGAAATTCCAGTAAAGTTTGAGGAGCTTCGCAGTACCGGCATAAAGACGATATCTATAGGGGCTTCCAGTTTGACAGGAACTTATATACTCCCCACGGCCCTAAACATATATAGGAGATTGTACCCAGGTATCAAAATCTCTCTTGAAATAGGCTATGCTAAGGATATAATTCAAAAGCTTCGTGAGCGCCAACTTGATTTTGGTTTTTTTGGAAAGCACCCAAGCTGGTCAGAAAATGGAGAGCTAAGGTTTCTACCGGTGGGAAAAGATAGATTAGTATTCATCGTTTGGCCGGGGCATAAGTGGGCGAATAGAGAAATGGTTATGCCGGATGAATTGAAGGAAGAGACTTTTATTCATTCCAAAGAAGGTTCCGGCATGCGTGCGTTGGTTGAAGCTTACTTTCAAAAAGAGGGGGTAGCAAAGCCCAACTCAACCGTGGAAATGGGTAATATTGAAGCTGTTAAGAAAGGGGTAGTAAACCGGCTAGGCGTAGCAATTGTGAGTTATTTTGCTGTACGCGAAGAAATTTCAAGGAAAGAGTTAATAGCAGTACCTCTTTTTCGGTTAGATAAAGTATCAAGAGATCTTGTTTTAGTACATCATAGAGATCACAAGCTAAGTAGCTCTGAGATTAAATTATGTGAAATATTGAGAGAATTATAGAAACAGTTGTTCTAACCTAATACCCAGTTCCCATCCTGCCCAGTCGGCCTTTGGCGGTACGCTTACACCCGGAAGAGCATTCCCTCGTTCTGCCCAACGGAAAGAGAACTGATCGCCTCTATGGCACTTTCCGAAATGGTGGTGTAAGACACCGCACGGGGGAGAATCTCCCCCTCCTCCACCAGCTTTTCATAGAAGACGGACACCGGCACATCCCTTGCTTCCCGTCGCAGCATAAGAAGATGTTCCTCCATAGCACCAGCACCATACTTATGAACTGATGCGCCAGCTGGGCTGGTATCAGACCACGCCCGCCCTCCCCGGATGAAATCAGGGGGCTCAAAAATCTCATCAACCAGCAAGCCATGGCATAATGAAAGGGCTGTCCAATCGGACAGCCCTTGATCATGCACCTGCTAACGACCCAGCCGGTATGCTTGTTGTGAACCGCCAATACCGTAATCCTGTCTCCCGGTGGGTGAACTGCCGGTCTCAGAGAAACCTGCGGTGGCGCTGGGACCGGTAAAAGCGGAAATATTTTGCCCGCCGGTCATACCGCCGTATGTACCGCTGACGGGATAATGATAATCAGAGACGCTGCTTTGAGAACCGTAGGAAGACATCTGGCTGCTGCCGAAGTCACCTACGCCGGCTTTGGAGCTATGGGCCGGGGTATAGGAAGCGATGTTGCCCGGTTGGCCGGCATAACCGCCCATGCCGTAACCGCTGTAGGTGCTGATGCTTTGGCCAAAATCTCCCACACCGGCTCTGGAACTGTGGGACGGCGTATAAGCAGCGATGTTGCCGGGGGCATAGCCCTGGAATGATTGACCCATACCGTAGCTGCCCATTTGGCCCATTTGGCCGCCGCTGTAGCTCATGGAAGACAAATTGGACAGCTGTTGGCTGATGTCGGACAATTCTCTCTGCAGCTGGCTAATTCGCTGCTGCAATTGTTGCATTTGAAGATGCAAAACCAACACTCCTTTTCCCTATTCTTAATTGCTAAAAATAGTATGGGAAACCGGGAGGTTGATTATGCAATGACACCGGCTGGTTATTCCTTCCTTTTTGCCCTGCTTCGGGAAGCTACAGCTGGGCCAGGGCTTGTTCCAGGTCGGCAATAATATCTTCCGGGTCCTCCAAACCGATGGAAAGGCGAATCATGCTCTCCGTGAGGCCGAATTGCGCCAGGGCTTCCCTGGGATAACCGCGATGGGTCATGGCCGCCGGGTGCTCCACCAGGGTTTCCGCATCACCCAAGCTCACGGCCAGTTTAATCAACCCCAAGCTGTTGACCAGTTTTTTGGCAGGCTCCAGCCCTCCCCGCACCTCAAAACTCAGCATGCCCCCAAAACCGTTCATCTGCTTTTTCGCCGTCTCATGGCCGGAAAACTGGGGCAAGCCGGGATAGTAGACAGCTTCCACTTTGGGATGGTAAAGTAGGAACCGGGCTACTTCGTAAGCATTCCTTTCATGGCGCTCCATCCTGAGGCCGAGGGTTTTCAAGCCCCGCAGCAAAAGCCACCCGTTGAAAGGGCTCATCACCCCACCCAATTCACACATAAAGCCAAATTTCAACCGGTGGATATATTCCCCGTCGCCACTGACCGCTAAACCTCCCAAAACATCTCCGTGGCCGGAAATATACTTGGTGGCACTGTGCACCACCACGTCGGCCCCCAGGGTCAAAGGTCTCTGGAAATAAGGGGTGGCAAAGGTATTGTCCACCACCACTTTAGCACCCCATTTGTTGGCAACGGCCGCCACCTGCGCGATATCAATGATCTCCAGGTTCGGATTAGCCGGGGTTTCAAAATAGATGACCTTCACCCGCTCCCCCATGTTTTCTTGCAGCCTCGGCAGCTCCCTTAAGTCCAGGAAACGGCAATGGATCCCGTACCGGGGCAAGACCTGGGCCAGCACGCTGTAACTGCTGCCGTAGACCGTGCGGTGGGCGATCACTTCATCCCCCGGTGCCAGCAAGGACAACAGGACGGAGCTAATGGCCGCCATGCCGGAGCTGAAAGCCACCGCATCAGCCCCCTCTTCCAGCACGGCGATCTTCTCCTCCAGCAGTCTTAGAGTAGGATTATTCCCGCGGGTATACACGTAATCGGCCCGGGCGAAAGAAAAAGTCTCCTCAGCGTGCTCCAAGCTGTCGAAATGGAAGGTGGAAGTCATGAAAATCGGGGGATTGACGGCGTGAAAGGGCTGGCTCCCGCTGTGGATCGAGAGGGTATTGAAACCGTGTTTTTTCTTCTGAACCACCGGTACTCACCTCTGCCCGTAAGAATGAAGGAAAAACTCTCGCATAGCCGCGATGTCCTGCCGGGATAATTCCACCCACCCGCCCAGCAACTTGGCATAAAGTAAGGCCTGGGCCGCTTTTTCCACCACCTGGCAGGTTTTCAAGGCTTCCGGCAAATCCCGGCCCAGGGCGATGAGCCCGTGATTGGCCAACAGGGCGGCCATCCGGTTTTCCAGAGCTTCCACCGCGTATTGAGCCAGCTCCCTGGTACCCGGTAAAGCGTACCGGCTGACCCGCACCTCGCCGCCCACAATCTGCACCAGGTCCTCCAGCGCTCCCGGCACCGGTTGCCTGGCCGCAGCCCAGGCGGTGGCATAGACACTATGTACATGGACCACTCCATTAACCTCCGGGCGGGCTTGATACACCGCCAGGTGCAAAGGCACTTCGATGGAAGGTTTCCGCCGGCCCTCCACCAGGTTACCGGACAAATCAAGCAGCACAATATCCTCTTCCGTCAGGGCCATGTAATCCATGCCGCTGGGCGTAATAGCCACTAACTCAGGCTCGCCGGGTACCCGGGCGCTCACATTGCCCCAGGTGCCGACCACTAAACCGCTGGTTAAAATCCTTTGGCCCGTCTCCACCACCGCTCGTTTCGCTTCTTCCCGTTTTGTCAACTTGTTAACCCCCATTACAAGATTCTAAGTACCTGTCCACAAGACACTTCGCTTTTCTCATTATACCCCGCGCCCCCTCCCGGCAGCAACTTGGGAGGGTTTTTCTTCCCGGCCGGGGTAGTAACATATCCCCGGGGTCGGGTATACTAATAGAGACAATGTCTGAAGTAAAGGGTGATCACGTTGCACCGTTTCAAAGAATTCTTTTTTCTTCTGATATTGTTCCTCGCCGGTTGTTTGACCCTGACCGCCTGCAGCAAAGCCGAGCCCCCCAAACCCGCCGATTTCTTCCCCATGACCAAGGGCAGCTTTTGGGAGTACGAAGGGGAAGGAAACGAGTTCGCGTCCTTTACCCGGGAAGTATTGTTTACCGATTCCGGCCGGGCCCAACTGCGGGAAAACAATGGCGGCACCGTTACCGCCAGCGTCATTGAGGCCACCGAGACGGCGGTCATCCGCGTGTTTTCCCGGGCGGAAGCCTACGGGGAAGAGAATTATATGGAAAAGCAGGCCACGGAAAACACCGTCCTGCTGAAAGCACCGGTGGAAGTGGGCACCGAATGGGAGGTACAGGATGGCACCAAGGAAATCACCGACGTCAATGCCACCGTGACAACCCCGGCGGGGAAATTCGAAAAATGCGTTGCGGTCACCGCCCATTACGGCGAATCCACCATTGTGGAATACTACAAGGCCGGCATCGGCCTGGTGAAAAGGGAATTCACCTCCGGCGACACCAAGGTTACTTCTTCTCTCAAAAGATACGAGATCAAAAAGTAGTGCACCTGGCCTCCAGGTGCACTGGTTTTTTCCCGGTCATCCTACGCTATGACGCCGGTGCCGTCACTTTTCATTTCATGAAAGGTGTTTTATAGTAGACTTAAGAACCCAAAAGAAGGTGAACTGCTGTGCGGTCAATCATATTAACAGGGGGTCAGGTGGAAAACCTGGCCTGGCTGTCTGAGATCATCCATGCAGACGACGACTTGATCTGCGCCGACGGCGGCGCCAGGTACGCTGCCGCTTTGGGACTGGTTCCCCGGGTGATCGTTGGCGATTTTGACTCCCTGGCGGAAAACATCCTCCAGTCCTTCCTCCAAAAAGGATGCATGATCAAGCAGCACCCGGTGGCGAAAGACGACACGGATACCGCTCTGGCCTTGGAGGAAGCCCTGGCCGGAAATCCCTCGGAAATCATTATTCTTGGAGGCATTGGCACCCGCTTTGATCATTCCCTGGGCAACGTGCACTTGCTGCGGGTAGCTTACGAGCACGGCGTCCCGGCGCGGATCCTTACCGAATACAACGAAATCAGCTTAGTGGCGCCAAATCAACCGGCCACCGTCACCGGCAAACCGGGACAGCTCTTTTCCCTCCTGCCCTTAACGGCGGAAGTCACCGGGGTGGAAGTAACCGGGGCCCGCTGGCCTTTGCACGACGCCGCTTTCACCATCGGGCGGCCCTACGGCATCAGCAACGAACTGGTGCAGCGGGAAGCCCGGATCTCCGTTGCTGCCGGCTTATTGCTGCTGGTAAAAGTCTTCAAGGATGACTAGCTTTTAATACAAATCCTTGGCAACGAAATTCTCGTAGGTAATGTGCTCACCGATGGCTCCCTTTTCCCGCAGCCAGCTGAGGACGCCGTTTACTTCTTCTTCCGAGGGCAGCTTCGGCTCCGGGAAGAGGGGTACCCGGTACGCATCCACAATAGGCTCGGGAATACTGATGTGGGCTACCATGGTGTCCTTGTAGTCCTGGGGATTGCTGTTAATCTCCTGCACCGCTTTGGCATAGGCCCGGTAAAAACCTTGCAGGGCCTCCTTCTTTTCCACCAGGGTTTTCTCCGTCATCACCAGCACCGCTTGGGAGACGGAGAGCCCCCGGTCATCCACAATGGTCCGGCACCCGTTAGACTCGGCGAATGCAATGAGGGGATCCGGGATATTGGCCGCTTCGATGTTGTTATTGACCAGCATTTCCAACCGCACGGGGATTTTCGGGATAGCCGTTTTCACTACTTCCTCGGGATCAATGCCGTGATGCTTCAACAAGACATCCGTGGTGTATTCGATAATGGAGTTAAAGGAGATAGCTAATTCCTTCCCTTTCAAGCCTGCCAGGGTGGTAATGTCGCTCTGGGGTGATACCACGATGGCAAACCGCCGCCTGTCCCCGGTAGCTTCCAAAGTAACGGAAGTAACCCTGAGATCGGTGCCGGAATCTTTGAGCAAAGCCGCCACGATCATATCTGTCATCATCCCGTCAATCTGCCCGGATTGAATGGCACTTTGGCTTTCCACGGCACTCTGGAAAGGAATTAATTCCACTTGCAGCCCTTCCGCCGCAAAATACCCCTTTTCATCAGCCACCACCATCGGTAAAATGTCTTCTAGGGACAAAACCCCCAGCTTCAAAGTAATGTTGGTGCCGGAGCCTTGCTCCGGGTTGCTGCAGCCGGCCAGGAACAGGAGCGGCAGCAAGGCTGCCAGCATGAGCAGCAGGTATTTCCCGGCTTTTTTCATGTTTACACCTCCGCGATAAATTATGAACTTAGATTCATTTCTTGCTTACGATTGTAGCCTGTCCCTACCGGAATTGCAAGCAAAATTTACAGGACTTGCCGAAATATTTTGATAACAAAGAGGAAGGATGTGGAGGAATTGTCTACCAACCCATGGATCCTGGCCAGCCGGCCCAAGACTTTACCGGCCGCCTCGGCTCCGGTCATTGTGGGAACGGCCCTGGCCCTGGGCGACGGGGCCTTTCGCCCGGGCCCTGCCCTGGCGGCTTTGATTGCCGCTTTGCTCATTCAAATCGGCACCAATTTTGCCAACGACGTTTTTGACTACCAAAAAGGCACCGATACCCATGAAAGGACCGGGCCCCTTAGGGTAACCCAGGCAGGCTTGCTGACACCCAGGCAGGTTTTCCTGGGCATGTGCGTGGTGTTCGGCCTGGCTTTTGTCATTGGGCTTTATTTGATTGCGGTCGGCGGTTGGCCTATTTTGGTGATCGGGATTCTATCCATTATTTCCGGTATCGCTTACACCGGCGGCCCTTATCCCCTGGGTTATCACGGGCTGGGCGACCTGTTCGTGTTCATTTTCTTCGGCCCGGTGGCCGTGTGCGGCACTTACTACGTGCAGGCCCTCAGCCTGGACTGGCACGTGTTCGTGGCTTCTGTTCCCATGGGACTATTGACGACGGCGATCCTGGTGGTGAACAATTACCGGGATCTCCATACCGACCGCAAAGCGGGCAAGAAGACCCTGGCCGTCCGCTTGGGGCGGAAAGGGACCAGGTGGGAATATGTATTGCTGCTCGGGATTTCCTTCTTGATTCCGGTAGGCAGCTGGCAGGTGGACGGCGGGTCCGTATGGATGCTGCTGCCCCTGTTGACAATCCCCTTGGCGGTTCCTTTGATTAGGGATATGTACGTCAAGGAAGGGGCAGCTCTCAATGAGACTTTGGCGGGTACAGGCAAGCTGGAGTTAATGTACGGTATCTGCTATGCCCTGGGCTACATCTTGTCCCATGCCGGCATAGCCTTGAGCTGTACGGGAACAGTCTTACTTGGTTAGTGCTTTCCAGCGGCAGACTCTTTTTTCCGCCTGGTCAATCAAGAGGTAGAGGACAAAGCCCATCAACCCCATGGCGATAATACCGGCAAACATGTCTGCATAAGCCATTTTTGATAAAGCGTCCATGATAAAATAGCCGATACCCTGGCGGGTAGCGTAAGTTTCCGTCAGGAACAACACGGCCATGGCCGTGCCGAGCCCCAGGCGCAAGGAGGTGAGTATTTCCGGCAGGCAGCCGGGGAAATAGACATGGACGTATAATTCCCAGGTGCCGGCGCCCAAAGACTGCACCGACAGGACGTATTCTTCTTCCAAATGGCGGGCCGCATCCCTGGTGGTGACAAGGATCTGGAAAAACACGATCAAGGTGATGAGAGCGATTTTGGAAACATCACCGATGCCCAGCAAAACGAACAAGACAGGCATGAACACCACTTTGGGGATAGGATAAGTGAGATAGACGGCCGGGGCGAAATAACTGTCCAGGCCGCGGTTCTTCCCCAGCACCAGGCCCAAGGGAACACCCAAGAGCAGCGACAGCCCCAAGCTGACCAGCACCCGGTAGAGGCTCACCCCGATATGGAGCAGTAGACCCTGGCGCAGTTCCTGCACCAGGCTCACCAGGGCCGGGTACGGTTTGGGCAAAGCGCTGTGGTCTACCAGCACCGCCAGCAGCCACCACAGGGCCAGGAGCAAAAGACCGGTCAAGGCGTACCTGGCGGTCATGGTTCTATTGGACCCGGCTTGCATCTTTCATCACCCCGTATAATAATTCCCGCAAATAGTTTGACAATTCTAAAAATCCCGGCGTGCCCCGGCTGCCGGCGCTGGTGGCCAGGCTGTTTGGTACCTGTTCTTTCACCGTCCCGGGCAAAGGACTCATGACGATGATCTCCTGGCCCAAAAACACCGCTTCTTCAATATTGTGGGTCACCAGCAAGATCGTCAGTTTCGTTTCCTGCCAGATTTCCAACAGCAACTGCTGCATTTCCTCCCTGGTCAGCGCATCCAAGGAGGAAAAAGGCTCATCCATCAATAAAAGCCGCGGGTTTAACACCAGGGACCGGGCGATGGCAATGCGCTGCCTCTGGCCGCCGCTTAACTGCATGGGGTACCGGTGGATGAGGTGGTACATGCCCAGCTTGTGGAGAATGTACTTGCCCTTTTCTTCGATTTCCTGCCTGGGCTGTTTCCGGATGCGCAATCCTAGCACCACGTTTTCCCAGACGGTTTTCCAGGGCAGGAGGCCGTAATCCTGCAATATCAGAGCCGTATCCGGAAATGCCTCCGGCGCCGTGTTGTCAATCAGCACCTGGCCCCTGTACTTCCTGTTCAAGCCGGCAATGATGCCCAGCAGGGTGCTCTTCCCGCAGCCCGAGGGCCCAATGATCACGCCGATTTTACCCTCCGGCAGGCGTAGATTGACGTTCTCCAGGATCGCCACTTCTTTATTTCCCTGGGCATAGGAAATGTTTAACCCGCTTATCCGCAAGAAATCCTTATTCATCCTTGCCCAATCCCCTCAGGTTGTATTTCAGCAATGTATCCCAGGTTTCGTCCAGGTTCTCCGGCTGCCCTTCCCGCAGCCAGCTCATCAGCACTTGCCGGAAAGTACCGACAAAAGCACAAGCGCTGATGTGGGTGTTCTGGGGAGGAATCTCCTGCTGTTCCACCAGTTCATCCAGATCCTTTTTGGCCAACTGGATTAGTTCCTTTTCGATGTTGATTAGTTTATGGTTAAGTATCTTGGAGATACCGGGTGCCTGGGTCAAGTCCAAATTAGTGTGTAAATTCCTCAGTGAGTTCGGTTTGCTTGTAAACCTGAACACTGCCGCTTAGATTATCCGGCTCGCCAGTC
>DULZ01000045.1 GCA_012840125.1 Clostridia bacterium
AATCCCCAGGGATAATCCTTTAATCGTTCCCGTAAACGCTGCCACCCGGCTTTCAAATCCTCTTCGTCCCTCCATTCCACCGGTCCCATTTCCGTCTCCGACCTTACTTTCAGGCTGGTGGCTCCGGGCACCCTGATGTCAAAAGAAGCATTGAAGAACCACCGGTTTTCCCGGTCAAAGGTTACATGGAGCAAGGTCCGGCCCTCTCTGTACTCCATTTGATCAATAACGAAGGTGTTACCTAAGGCTTCTATGGTTTGAGGTACGTGGGCTGGGGAAACGGTTACACCGGCATCGGTGGTATAGGTGTATTCAATTTTGCCTAAAATGAACTCCAATTCCTCCAAGTTATCGTACCGCACCGGGTCAAAAGTAATGGTGCCGGACAAACCGGGCCGACCGAAGTCATGTTGAAACCCGTGATAATGGTAATACTTGCCGTTGCCTTTCAAATAAGCGTCGAACATGATGCTGGTAATCCCTTCAAAGCCATGAGCGGGCTTAAAAGTAAAATCGATGGCCGTGGACCTGGTACCGAGGCGCATTCCGGTCAAGAGAAGCTTCCCCTCCGGCAACGGAATTTCGTGCGTCAAGGCCCGTTCTTCCGCCTCTTTAGCTTGAATCGGTATGGGCACTTTCCAGTCTACCAGCACTACACTATCAATGACATCAATCTGAAGACTGCTGATGTCTTCAACGGGAAAATCATCGAAATGGACGGTACGATGCACCACACCGTCCTTGAGGGACATGGACCCACCGCCATATGCATAGCTTTTCCCGCCGGCCCTCAAGCGCACCATGGGAAGAAACCTGGAATCTAAATCAGAGGTATAGAACTCCCGGTATTTATCCCGGGGAATGAAATCAAACTCCAAGCGGATATCATCCCTGCCCAAGTAAATGTTTCTTAAGAGGTAGGTCCCCTTCTCCACCTCCAGTTTCTTCTTTACTTCCACCCATTCCCCCCTTGGCATCGCCGGCGAGATTTCAAGCGGGATACTGGCAGCAACCATGGGTGGAGTTTCGTTTTTGATTAAACTGAGTATCCTGAGCCACACCCGCTCACCTTGAACTGATGTTAAGTCAAGGTCTTGGAAATCAATCGTTCCCCGGCTTACGGCTTCATTTAAGGCATGACCGCTCACCGCATAGCCTCGATTTATTTCCTTACCGTTTTCATCTACCACCTGCAGTGCACCCAACCTAAAAGCCGTTCCCCGTACGGAATAGGTGACGGCTAGATCGTTATCTTCCCAGACGGCGGTGTCGATGGTGAGGGACCAATTCTTGTAACGCAGTGTTTGCCCGATCTCTATTCCTTCCGCGTTTTCAATGGCTATACGTACTCCCGAAGCAAATCCCCGGTATTCCTTGGCAATATTGTAAGCGGAAGCAGGAATGGCAAAGAGCAATACGACCCCTATTACTGCCGCCAGCTGTCTTCTCCTCCTTCTTTTCTCTTGCTGGTGCTCCACTAATCTTTCCTTGATTCTATCCATCAAATCCCCCGGCGGATGGGGAACGTCATAATTATGGCCGGCCACTAGGCATCCCCCCAAACTTGCTTGATTTTCTTCAGCGCCCGGTACAAGCGGCTTTTGACGGTGCCCTCCGCCATATCCATGATCTCGGCGATCTCTTTGAGGGTGAAGTCCTCCATGAACTTCAGCACCAGCAATTCCCGCTCCGGGTATGGCAGGGACCGCAAGATCTGCTCCGCCAGCACCCGGTCTTCTACCGCAGCGCTGCAGTCAGGCACCGCCGGCTCCCACGCCGCCTGCGGGTCATAGGCCGGCCCGGCCCTTTCCTTGCGCTTCCGGTGGTAATGGGCCCGGCACAGGTTAATCAACAAGGCGGTGTACCACGGGTAGAATTTTTCCGGTTCCCGTAGCTGCCCGATTTTATCAAAGGCCCTGATCGCCGCCTCGGACAGGACATCTTCCGCATCCTGGGGATGTTGCGTATATGTATAAGCGATCTTGTACAGCATCTCCTGTTTCGCCGAGAGGAGGAACATAAAGCTCTCAATATTGCCTTTCTTACTTTCCGCCACCAGTTGCTTGAGATCCATCTCCCCCCTCCTCTCATTAGTTAGATATTCTCGGGGGCCCGACAGTTTCAAAATCTTGCTCAAATTGCAAAAATATCTTTCTCTTATGATAGCATAAAAAAGAAACTGCCTAGGGACCGGCAGTTTCTTGAGAGGTTACCCATCTTTTGAAAGATACTTCGAAGGTATCTAGGTCTTGTCCCAATACCGCTTCTAAAGCCTCGCTGATTTTCTTCCCTGCCGCCAGTTCCTCCAGCAAAGCCAGCACCCCGTCAAAGCCCTTCAGCTCCACCAGGTAATCCACCGCCAAAAGGGACTGCCGGTAGGCCAGGCTTTGATCCGGCAGGAGATCAAAACCTTCATCCATGTCTTTCAAGGAGTACCAGTCCCCTTGATCCTCCGCGGCCGCGGCAAGGAGGTAACCGGTAAGCTCCCGTTCCACGTACTGGGCAATACCCTCCGTCAGCCAGCGGGGATAGTTCCCCTGGGTGCGGTAGTCCACCAGCAAATGGGCGTATTCATGGATCAGGGGGCCGCTTTCCCGGAAAACGGTCTCCAACTGCTCTTCATCCTCCACCCAATCCAGGGGAGACAGGATCCGGATGGTACCGGCCCAGTAGACCCCCATGGCATTTACCGAAGCATCCCAACCAAAGCTCTTGTTCAATGTTTCTTTGGTGGGGTAGATATAAACATAGACCGGCTCCGTGGGCCGGTAGTCAAGCATTTCATTTACCGTCCGGCAAGCTTCTTCCGCTGTATCCAGCACCAAACGGGCCACGGGGGCATCCACCGGCTGGTACTTCACCCGGAAGTTTTCCCCGTCGATCACATACCAGTGGTGGGTTTTCAGGTCCATACTGATTTTCATGAAGTCCCTGGCCACACTGTAGAGATGGCTCTTGGCCGCCACGGGATGCTTGAAAACAAAGCATAAGGCGAAAATAACCGCCGTCACCAGCGTGCCCGCCAGGAAACGCCTGATTTTGCCTAAGAAAGATCTAAAACCCGGTTGCAATGGCACCCCTCCTCCCCCACGGGCTCTTTGACTATTAAACGTGCTATGGTTCATTATACTATAGACGAAACCATCTTCTCATTGGCAAATCCTACCCAACAAAAAAACAGCTGAATAGCTGCTTAAACAGTTCGTAAATAGTGTCTTTAAGACTTTTTTCTTTAAGGTCAGCCTGGGTGTGGCCGATTAGCAAAAGAATCAAAATACCAGAAAGGGAAAATAGATCTTTAAACAGGACACCGGGCATTCGATTTCACAACAGCCGCAATACCAGCACTCGTCATATTTCAAATATGGTTTATCATTCTCTCCCATGCGCAGGCAATCTAACGGGCACAGGTCAACACAGACGCCGCATCCAATGCAATCATCCGTTACGGCTAATGAGTATCCGCTCATTCCATCTCACCTCTTTGGATTTCCCTCAAGGAAACCATGATTTCAGCGTCATCGCTGCCCTTTTGCAGGTCAATATGCTTTAGCCAGTTGGCATCATCCCTCTGGGGATAATCCGTCCGGTAATGGATTTTCCCCCACCGGCTTTCTTGCCTGGTTAAAGAAGCGACGGCAGACATCCGGGCACAATCAAGAATGAATTCCGCTTCCAAAATCTTGCTGAATTCATGATAGGTATTAGCACGAGCCAGGTGGGACAATTGCTCGCTGAGGGCGGAGATCAATTCCAGCCCTTTGCTTAGATAAGAGGCATTCTTGGGAGAAAGCAGGTACTCATTGATGATCCGGCGCACTTTGTATTCGAAGGCAGAAACAGGAATCTTGTTTCCTTGCACGGTATTCAGCAGGCTTCCCAGCCTTTGCAGCTCCTGGTTAAAAGAACTCTCCAAAGCACGATTAAACCTGTTGGCCTTTTGGCCGGCACAGTACCGGACCGCACTTTCGGCGGCAATCTGCCCGTAAACTAAGGCACCCGTCAAGTGCTGCATCGGTATGGAGCTCACATCTCCCGCCGCAAACAGCCCTTGGACATTGGTTTCCGCCTTTTCATTAATCACTATCCCTGACATCCCGTGTCCCCCACACAGTTGGGCTTCGGTCAAGTCGAGTTCGATCAGATCCCGGCCCAGCTTCATGCCCTTTAATTCCCAGTACCGGCGCTGCATGGGTCTCTCCGTGCTGAACAAGATACTCTCCATTTCCATGATTCTTTCTTTAGGCAGGTGATCCGTCTTCAGGAAGAAAGGCCCCTGCCCGTTTTCCAAAGCTTCTCTCAGGCGAAATACCGATAAATTGTGCTGGTCAATGATGACTTCACCGGCGTCGTTGATGATCTGGCCTCCCCTGGGAATGACGATATAGATCAAAGGCATATTCAAGTCCTTTACCAGGACATATTTCAGGGTATATTCCATCCCGGTAATTCTGGCACCCGCTCTGAAAGCCAGCGCAAATCCGTCACCGGCATTACCGGGAAAATCGTAAGTGCCGTAGAGATAACCGGTGTTCGGCAATCCAAACCTAGCTGCCGAACCATTGGCCAAGATGATGCTCTTGGCTTGGCAGAAGACCACCCGTCCATCGAGCAGGTGCAAGCCAACTGCTCCCAGCACTTTCCCTTCCTGGACCACCAGTCTGGTAGCCATGGTTTTGTTCAGTACCGCTACCCCTGCTTCGCGCACCTTCTTTTCCAGCATGGGCTTCAGGTCCGGTTCATCCATACAGACACAAAACTTGCCCCCGTCATCCACCTGCGCCACCTTGTAGTTGCCTTCCCCATCTTTAGGGAAAAACACCCCCCATTCTTCCAGCAGCTTCAGGATTTCGAAGCTCCTTTGGGCGAGAGTATAGTTAGGCAGGAAATCCATAATGCCCCAAGTCTTCTCCCTGACGGCTCTGACGTAATCCATGGGAGTAGAGATACCGGGAACAACCACCACATTTAAAGCATCCATACCCATGGTCACGGAGCCGCTTCTTTTGATATGGCCTTTTTCCATTACACAGACTTTCAATTCGGGAGCAGCTTCCTTCACTTTAATAGCCGCCATCGATCCTGCACAGCCGCCGCCGATGATTAGCACATCGGTAATAATTGTTTCCGGTTGCAGCTTCACTAGCTCAGCCCCTTCCCTGCACTCTATATTCCGCCGGTGTGATCCCTACCGTCTTTTTGAAAGTATTGCTAAAATGGTGGACATCGGAAAAACCGACTTCTTCGGAAATAATTTTCAGGGGTTTATGCCTTTCGTTTTTCAATAGATGTTTGGCTTTTTCAATCCTTGCCTCCCGGACAAAAATGTTTAGCGAGACCCCCGTGGTGGATTTAAACAAACGGCTGAGATAACTGGGATTTAGATGCACCAGGGAGGCCAGACCGGTCAGGGAGAGGTCTTTGTCCAAGTTACCCATCACATAATCGACGATAGCTGAGACCCTGGGATCCTCGAATCCGCTCGAGTTCAACCGGTGATCCTCATTAACCTGTTCTGCCGCCCAATGCCCGGCAAGAACCGGTTTCCGGTGTTCTTTTTGCATTTCCTTCCGGGACAGGATATGGTTTTTCACCCTCTGAATTGAGTGAACTAGTTCTTTTTCCTCCACCGGCTTTAATAAATAATCGAAAGCCCTGCTTCTAAGGGCCTGCTGGGAGTATTCAAATAGGCCAAAAGCGGTCAGTATAATGATTTCCACCTGGGGCTCCTTTCTTTTAATACATTCCGTCGCCTTCAAACCGTCCAAGATGCCCATCCTGATGTCCATGATGACGATATCCGGGCGTAACAACTGGGTCATTTCAATGGCCTGGATTCCATTGGAAGCCTCTCCCACCACCTCCACACCCAAATCATTGGTCTGGAAGAAATGCCGGAGCGCTTCCCGTTCAATCCTTTCATCATCCACAATCAGCACTTTCATATCATCACCCTATTTATCAAACCAGAAGACGGGGACATACTCGTCATTAGCATCACTGGTGAAAGGTAGTATGATGCTAACCTCCGTCCCTTTTTCCGGCCGGGATACTATATTCAGTTTGAAGTCATCCCCGTAATAAAACTGGAGCCGTTTTTTGATGTTTTGCAGGCCGCTGCCAATGGAAGCGGCTTTACCTGCACCCTGCTTTAACGGGTTCTTCTCCTCCTCAAAGCCAACCCCATCGTCGATCACTTTCAAGACCACCTGATTGCCGTCGCGCCTACCGAAAATCAGGATAGAACCTCCCCCTTTGGGTTCCAATCCATGTTTAATCGCATTATCTACCAGGGGCTGCAAGGCCAAGGTCGGGATCAGGCAGCTGAGAATGTTCTCAGAAATGTCCATCTGGTATTTCAGGGCGTCACCATAGCGGCTTTGTTGGATAAACAAATAGTTTTTGACATACTGTACCTCATCACGCAGCCTGACCAGTTCCTTTTTTTCCAAAGTGTAACGCAGTAATTTGGAGAGGGCATACACTACTTCCAGGGATTCCTCGCTTTTACCCAGGTAGATCAGACGGGCCACCAGATTCAAGGTATTGAAAAGAAAGTGTGGTTTGATCTGTTTCTCGAGGCTCTTGACCTCGTTTTGCGCCAACAAGAATTCCAACTCTTTGATCCTTTGCCGGAGCCTCTCCACCTCGGTTCCCATAGTTGCCATTACACACCGTCCCGTCTATTTGTGCAACATTACACAAATCGTATTCGACAAGCATTACCCGAAATCCTTTGCCTCGTTGAGGAAGCCCTGCAGGTAAAACCTGCAGGGCTCGTCCTTAGCACTATTTGGTATTGAGCACAGCCTCAACGATATCCTTGCCTACAGAATCCTCATACTCC
>DULZ01000046.1 GCA_012840125.1 Clostridia bacterium
GGAGGTGTGCGGATGAGTAGGGATGCCGGAAAGGTTGAGGAACGCCTGTGGTATTACCGGATTAAAACCACCGGTTCCCAGCAATTCATCAATATTACTCCGCACGTGGCGGAAGCGGTCCGGAACAGTCAGGTGCAGGAGGGAATCGCGGTGGTGTACGTGCCCCACACCACCGCCGGGGTCACCATCAACGAAAACGCCGACCCCGATGTGGTGCGGGATATCCTGGCGGCCTTGGAGAAAACGTACCCCGTCCGGGGCGATTACCGGCACGGGGAAGGGAATGCCCATGCCCACATTAAAGCTTCGCTGATGGGTTCTTCCTGTACGGTGATCATCTCCGGCGGCAGGCTTTTGCTGGGTACCTGGCAGGGCGTTTTCTTCTGCGAGTTCGACGGGCCGAGAAACCGGGAATTCTATGTGAAAATCCTAGAGGGCTAAAGAACATTAGCGCGCCAGCCGTTTCCCCAGCGGCGAGCCGTGGCCGTTTTACCGCGGCGGTCGTGGGGTTCAACTTCAGGGCCTCTTTTTTTTCGAGCCCCTTGAGGGGGAAAATCTACATGAATCGCCATTTTTTATATTATAATGGGCTTGTGTGTGCCTCTTGGGCCAAACAAAAAATGGAAAGGATGGTCT
The DNA here is from genome assembly GCA_012840125.1 of Clostridia bacterium. NCBI lineage: Bacteria > Bacillati > Bacillota > Clostridia > Clostridia bacterium. The sequence goes on from DULZ01000046.1 coordinate 637, forward strand.
AAGTGTTCGTAGCCCTTGCCCTGTTTCTCACCACCTACGCTTTACTGCTGGCCTTTCCAAGACACCGGGCCTACATTGCCATGGCGGCAGCGGCTCTGTTCGTGCTGCTGGGCATCCTTCCCTACCGGAAGGTTTTCTTTGCCATAAACTGGAATGTGATTTTAATGATCGCCGGTACCATGGGCACGGTTTCCTTATTCATTGCCTCTAAAATGCCGTCTTTGCTGGCGGATCTGATTATCGCGCGCATGCCGAGCGTCAAGTGGGCCATTATCTCCCTAGCCCTTTTTGCCGGGATCATTTCCGCCTTTGTGGATAACGTGGCGACGGTTCTCATGGTGGCACCGGTGGCCCTTACCATCTGCGAAAAGCTGGGCATCTCTCCCGTAACCAGCATCATTGCCATCGCCATCTCCTCCAACCTGCAGGGTGCTGCCACCCTGGTGGGGGATACCACGTCCATCTTGCTGGGCGGGTGTGCCGGCATGGATTTCCTGGACTTCTTCGTGTATCGCGGCCGTCCCGGCCTGTTTTGGGTTGTGCAATTTGGAGCAATCGTCTCCGCCCTGGTGCTGCTGTGGGTTTTCCGGAAAGAGGGTCAAAGCATCGATGTCAAGGACCGCACCGAGGTGGAGAATTACTTTCCGACCGCCCTGCTGCTTGGCACGATTCTCCTGCTGATCCTGGCTTCCTTTATCCCGGAAGAAAAGAAACCCGAGATTACCAACGGCCTCATCTGCACCGGGCTTATGCTCATCGGGGTGATTTACGAAACCCTGCGTTCTCGCAGCCTGGAACCGTTGAAAAGAACTTTGGCGGAAATCGACTATTTCACGTTGCTTTTGCTCAGCGGCATCTTTATTATGGTGGCCGGCATTACCGAAGCAGGGGTGGTGAATGCCATCAGCGAACTTTTTGTGAGAGTGAGCGGTAACAATTTGTTCCTGATGTATACCCTGATTGTGTGGGCGTCAGTGCTGGCCTCGGCCTTTATTGACAACATTCCTTATGTGGCCACCATGCTGCCCGTGACGCAAGGCATTGCCGGTTTAATGGGGGTAGACCCGACGATCCTCTACTTCGGCCTGCTGGTGGGGGCCACCCTCGGAGGTAACCTTACGCCCATCGGAGCGTCGGCTAATATCACCGGTATCGGCATCTTAAGATCCCGTGGTTATGAGGTGAGCACGGGGCAATTCATGAAAATCAGCGTGCCTTTCACCCTGGCGGCCGTGACCAGCGGTTATGTACTGGTCTGGTTCATCTGGGCCTAAGGGGCCTGGGGTGGCGCGCGCCTGTTGACGGTCCAGGCGTTTTAGTGCCAAGGGTTTTGCTGCCGCGGTGCGGCAGCATTGTTTCCTGCCTGAAAGACCTGTGGGGTTTTCCCATGGGTCTTTTTTGTTTGGAGGGAGGGGTGGCGCGAATGGCGGGAGTAGCCGGTGCCGACTTCGGGTTTCCTTTTGGGGTTCCGGTTGGTCATGATGGCGCGGGGCAGGAATATGTTGCGGGAGCCTTAGGCCGCAACCGTTTGTTTACCGACAGCGCTTATGGTATAGGCCTCACCAAATTTGCCGATGTGATGCTCGAACCATTGGACATACAGTAATCTACTGCTCCAGCTTCCTGCCGGTCAGCCGGTGGAGTTTTTGATTCAGGACGCTGTTACTCCCCGGTGTAAGGATGCAGGAAACGCCATTTTTCTGATATAATGACTTTATATTCAGCCGGTAGGCGAGGAGAACCTAAACCCGTTCGGCGTAATTCCGAAGGGAACGCCCGGTTGACAGTCACCGAGAGGAAAGGAGAAGAGCATGAACCGGAACATCGTTTACCCAGACTACGACAATTCCTTAGTGAGCCTGACCCATTCCATTCTCAAAAAATGGGGACTGCCGGCGAGCGGTAGTACCCTGAAGCTCCTTGACCCTTACCTGGCGAAGGATTACAAAAACGTGGTGGTGATCATCCTTGACGGCCTGGGCCGGTCCATCCTGGAAGGTAATCTGCCGCAGAAAGGCTTTTTCCACAGCCACCTGGTAGGGACCTTCAGCTCCACCTTCCCGCCCACCACCGTGGCTGCCGTCACCTCCCTGGACAGCGGCCTTACTCCCTGTGAGCACGGCTGGTTGGGGTGGGATTGTTACTTTCCCCAGATAAACAGGAATGTCACGGTATTCCTGAATACGGATACGGAGACCGGGGAGAAGGTGGCGGAGGAAAGTGTCGCCCGGAAGTATTACCGGTACACCAGTGTCATTGACCGGATCAATGAAGCGGGGGGCAGAGCGTATTCTGTGAACCCCTTTGAACCGCCTTACCCGCGCACCTTTGAGGAAAGCTTGGAACTGGTGAAAAAACATTGCCGGGAGACGGGGCGGGCACTGGTTTCCTGTTATTGTCCCGAACCCGATGACACCATGCACCGGACGGGCTGTTACAGTCAAGATACCAAGCGGGTGCTGGCGGCGCTGGAAAAGCAGGTGGCGCAGCTGGCGGCGGAATTGGAGGACACCCTGCTCATTATCACGGCGGACCACGGCCAGGTGGACGGGAAATCCGTATGCATCAAGGATTATCCAAGGATTGCGGAGTGTCTCCTCAGGGTGCCTACCATTGAAGCGCGGGCCTTAAACCTTTTTGTCAAGGAGGATAAGCGGAGCCTGTTTGAAGAAGAATTCAATAATGAATTCGGTGATCAATTCCTGCTCCTGCCCAAGCACAAAGTGCTGGAGATGAAACTGTTCGGTGACGGTATAGAGCATAAGGATTTTCGTTCCATGCTGGGAGATTACCTGGCCGTAGGCGTCGGTAACCTGGCTATCTTCCACAGCAAGGAAAAAGCGGAAAAGTTTAAAGGGGTCCATGCGGGTTTGACCGCCGACGAGATGCTTATTCCCCTGATCCTGGTGGAAAAGAATTAGAGAAATATTTGGCAGGATTCCTGAAAGGGGCAGTTGAAAAACTAATAGATGGATTCAATTCAAGATGAGGAGGACAAGATTATGAGTGACAACAAAATCCTGCAGTACCTGATGGAAGCTTTCGCCGGCGAGTCCCAGGCGAACCGGAAATACTTGGCCTATGCCAAGCAAGCCGAAAAAGAAGGAAAGCTCAATGCCGCGAAATTATTCCGGGCGGCAGCCGATGCGGAAACATTACATGCTTTGAAACACTTTGAAGTGGCCGGTAAAATCGGTTCCACGGCGGAGAACTTAAAAGATGCCGTTGCCGGGGAAACCTATGAATATAAAGAAATGTATCCTCCTTTTGCCAAGGCGGCGGAAGAAGCGGGAAACAAGGCTGCTCTCATGGCCTTTACTTTCGCTATGAAAGCGGAAGAAGTCCATGCCAAGCTGTACCAGGAAGCTTTGGAGAATCTCGATTCCACGGAAGAGGTGTTCTACTATCTCTGCCCGGTCTGCGGCAATATTGAAAAGTCCGTACCTGAAAAGTGCAGCATTTGCGGCGTGCCGGGTGAAAGGTTTATTAAGTACTAATTCGGGCGGATCTTGCTGTAACAATTGGCGCGCGATGCAACCCCGCAGTTGGTGTTTCCTGCGGGGTTGCCTATTTCATGGCCCTGGCGCTTTTTCGCCGGAGCAGGGAAGAAAGCATGTTCATGTAGTAAATGTTTTTGAGCAAATCCAATGGTATGGCTGGAAAGATGATAAATGGAAGAGGCTTAAATCAACTCTTAGAAGAACTTCAAGAGTTGAATAGAACGTACGACAGGCTCTTTCTTGTGTTCATACCGCTGGTCTGCTTCAGTTCTTGTTGTTCGGTTAGCCCCTGCTGCTTTGTCTACCCCGGTTCCTGCCCGCCCGTTGACCAAGGGGCGTAGTAGCCTGCCTGGAGAGAGCTTACCCGCTTCATTCTCGCCTCAGCTGGACTCCCGCCATGGGTGGTTGGCTTCATGAGGGTAGTAAAGTTCTCAGCACAACTTTTGCCGACGTAGGGTTGATAATACTAAGAAAGGGGGAACAGGGCATGGATTACAAAATCATGCTGGTAGAAGATGATACCTCCTTGGTGCAGCTCTTATGCTCGTATCTGGAGAAATATGGTTACCACCCTGTGACAGCAAGTGACTTCGAGCGGGTTTTGGATGCGTTTTTTGAAGTGCGACCGCACCTGGTTTTGTTGGATATCAATTTGCCCAGGTACGACGGGTTTTACTGGTGCCGGAAGATCCGGCAGGTATCCAAGGTGCCCATCATACTTATTTCCGCCCGTGAGGGGGCCATGGACCAGGTATTGGGCCTGGAAAGCGGCGCCGATGACTATATCACCAAACCTTTCGATTATGAAGTAGTGATGGCGAAAATCAAAAGCCAATTGCGGCGCTGCTACGGGGATTTGGCCCCAGGTGTTCGGACAGAACGCCGCTTAGAGCTGGCGGGGCTCACCCTGTACCCGGAAAGGCCCGAGTTGCACTTTGAGGGGAAAGTGGTGGTCCTGACCCAAAAAGAAGCCGTGTTGGCCGAAACTTTGCTGAGGTCGGCGCCCCGGACCGCTAGCCGGGAATTGCTGATGGAGAAACTCTGGGATGACCAGGCCTTTGTAGATGAAAACACCCTCAATGTGAATGTGGCGCGGCTGCGAAAAAAGCTCAAAGAAATCGGTATCGACGAGGCACTGGAAACAGTGCGTGGATACGGGTACCGGCTGCATGTTACCTGGGGGAGAGCGGAATGAGGATCTTCTGGAAAGAGCACCTCCCATTTGTCTTGCTGAACCTATTCAACATGATTATCCTCTTTCTTTTTTATCGCCGGCTGGGCGGGTTCAGTACGGTAGGCAACGTGTATTACTTTCTTTTCCTGAGTACCTTTCTCTTGGGCCTGTTTTTGTTGTACCGCTATTTTACCCACCGGAGGCTGTATGACAAACTGAGCAGCCGTCCGGCAGCCATGGAAGATTTGCTGGCACCTGCCGGGGAAGGGGCAATGGCGGAAGCGCTGGACCGGCTGCTGAGGGCTCAGTACAGCCTTTATCAGGAGCAAATCCAACAGTACCGGCGGAAGCAGGAGGAACACCTGGCTTTTATGCACCAATGGGTGCACCAAATGAAAACCCCTATCTCCGTCATGCACCTGATTCTCCAAGAGAATGAAGGAGAGCCTTATGTAGACAGCATCCGGCAGGAACTGGACCGGCTGCAAAGAGGGTTAAACATGGTCTTGCACATGGCCCGGCTGAACAGTTTTCCCCACGATTTCAAGGTGGAAACCGTGGTCCTGTATCCCCTGGTGGTGGCACTGGTGAATGAGCACAAAAGGTATTTCATCCGCAAAAGGGTTTACCCGGAAGTGCAGGTGGAGCAGCACCTGGCGGTTAACACCGACCGGAAATGGCTCTAGTTCGTCCTCGAGCAACTGCTGGTGAATGCGATTAAGTACACGGACGGGGAGCACAAAAAGGTGACGGTGGTAGCCTACCGGGCAGAGCAGGGCACGGTCTTGGAAGTAAGGGATCGAGGAGTCGGCATCCCCCCGCAGGATATCCGCCGCGTCTTTGAACCTTTCTATACGGGTGAAAACGGCCGGCGCTTTGGCGAGTCCACGGGCATGGGTCTTTACCTGGTCTACGAAGTTTGCCGGAGATTGGAGCACCGGTTGGAACTGGAATCGAGGCCGGGGGAGGGAACTACCGTGCGTTTGATTTTTCAGGGATAAGTTATTCCCAGTCGCCAAACGGGAGCCCGGCAGCCCAGCACCCGGTTCCCCGAAACGCTCCAACCTTACATCAATGTAAGGTGCCTGTAAGAGGCATCGATAGCATGTACGGGGATGGTACCTTACAATCGGGGTAGTAAATGGCGAAAGGATGTTGACCCATGGAAATCGTGAAACTTCACCGTATCACCAAGATTTACGGCGAGCGGGTACCGTACCGGGCCCTAAAAGACATCAATCTGGCTGTTGAGCAAGGTGAATTTGTAGGTATCATGGGCCCCTCCGGGAGCGGCAAGACTACTCTTCTCAATGTTATATCCACCATTGATCCTCCCACTTCGGGAGAGGTATGGATAAGCGGGGAGAATCCTTATGAACTGGATGATACGGAACTGGCTTTATTTCGGCGCCGGAAGCTCGGCTTTGTCTTCCAGGACTTCAATCTCATTGATACCTTGACCATCGGGGAGAACATTGTGCTGCCTTTGACTCTGGCCGGAGAGAAAATTCCCGTCATGGAGCAAAAGCTGCAGGAGGTGGCGGCCCGGTTGGGTATCACCGGCATCTTGGGAAAGAGGACCTTTGAAGTATCCGGGGGGCAGGCCCAGCGGACCGCCATTGCTAGGGCCATAATTCATTCACCCCTGCTCTTGCTGGCCGACGAGCCCACGGGCAACTTGGACTCCAAGGCCGCCAGGGATGTGATGGAGCTCTTTGCCGGTGTCAACGGGGACTTAGGGATGACCACTATCATGGTCACCCATGATCTCCTGTGCGCCAATTACTGCCGAAGAGTGCTTTTTATTAAAGACGGCCGGTTTTTCAATGAGATCCACCGGGGTGACAGCCGCCGGAAATTCTACCAGCAAATTCTGGATGTGCTGGCCTGGCTGGGGGGTGAAGCCGGTGGCTTTGCGGCAGTTCGCTTTTCATAATGTGAAACGCAATACCAGGGTGTACCTGGCTTACTTTCTTAGCAGCGTTTTTACTATCATGACCTTTTTCTCTTTTGCCGTGAACTTGTTTCACCCGGTGGTTGCAGGAAAGAAAGGCGGTGCCATTGAACTCATCCTGGGGCAGGCGGAGGCCGCTATCCTGACTTTTTCTTTCTTCTTTGTCATGATCTCCGTCAACGCCTTTTTGAAAGCGAGGAGCAAGGAATTCGGCGTCTTGCGGGTGCTGGGCATATCCAAAACCCAGCTGAGGCGGCTGGTATTCATGGAGAACATGATGATCGGTTGCCTGGCCATTTTGTGCGGCATTAGCCTGGGGCTAGTGTTTGCCAAGCTTTTCTTAATGCTGTTAAGCAGTATTTTGGCTGATGGATCCTTGTCATTTTATTTTCCGGGGAAAGCCATTCTCCTCACGGTGATCTTCTTTACGCTGATCTTCCTCGGCATTTCCGCCTTAACCCCGCTGATTATTCGCAGTGACAGCATCATTACTCTCTTAAGAGGGGCTAAAAGGCCTAACCGGGAGATCCGGTTTTCAGCTTTGTGGTCTGCGGCCGCGGTTCTGCTGTTGGGGGCGGGTTATTTCATGGCCTTATCGTCCCAGTTATATGGAATGGCCCCCTAGCTGGACCTGGTGGTTTTATGCATAGAAGGCCTCCCTCAGGTGGAAATCCTTCTCACTTCTACCGTGGTGATAGGAACCTATCTATTCTTCACCCAGTTCAGCTTGCTGGTCTTACAGCGGCTCAAGCAGAAAAAAAGTCTCTACCTGCGGAAAACCAACTTGCTGTGGATCTCGGATCTGGCTTTCCGGGTGCGGGACAACAGCCGGATGCTCTTCTTAGTGACCATTCTTTCTAGTGTGGCCTTTACCGCCATCACCGGCGTGTATGCCTTAAGTTCCGTAGTCGGAGATGAGGCCCTAAAGGACCACCCCTTTGCCCTCACTTACACGTCCTACAGCGGCCACGACCTGGAAGGGGAGCATCTCAAGACTATTGAGGCCGTGCTGGCAAGCCGTGGGTTGGCCTATGAAAAATACGAGAGCGAAATCATTAAGCAGGTGACCACCAATAAAAGGGCTATTCATATCATCAAGGAGTCGGATTATAACCGGCGGGCGGCGGCCCTGGGCTTGGCGCCGGTGACGTTGAGGCATGACCAGGCTTTACTGGTACCGGTTTATGTGAGGTTCGATCCAAAGAGAGACAAGACTTTAAGCCAGCGGGAAATTGTATTGGACGATGGGGCTATAGAGCTTGAGGTGATAGGAGTGGCACCTAGAGTCATCTTTTATTCCGGTTTGTTCCCCAACCTGGCGGTTGTGGCCGACGAGACTTACGGTAAAATAACGAGGGTACAAGAAAGATATCATTCCTATTCTTATGTTATTCCTGACTGGCTTCATAGCATGGAGGCGGTGCAACAGCTGAGAGTGGAGTTGGGACTGGGTGAACAGGGCCGGTATTTCTGGTCCACCAGGATTGAAGCCTACCAGGTGGAGAACCAGAACAAGAAGCTGTTCTTGTACGTGGGCTTCTTTTTGGGCGCCATCTTTTTCCTTGGTGCCGGCAGCTTCTTGTATTTCAGGCTGTACACGGACTTGAACCAAGAGAAAAACAAGTACAAGGCCCTCGCGAAACTGGGCCTAAGCTGGCCGGAGATGAAAAAAGTAGCGCAGGTGCAAATTGCGGTATTATTCTTCGTACCTTTTCTTCTCGCCACCTTGCACACCTATTTTGCCGTCCAGGTACTGCAAACCGTGCTGTATTCATCCGTTTTGCACCAGTTCGCAACAGTTGTAGGGGCATTCTTACTGTTGAACATTGCTTTTTATGCCATGGTTTGTTCCGGGTATGTCAACTCTTTGAAACGTTCTATTGCACCATGATTTTCACTTGCCGTGTTGGGTCACAGCCGGTCTGTAGAGGAACAAGGGTGTATGAACGGCCCCATTAAAAGGAGAGTAGGATATGGTGGAAAACATTATCAAGACCGTAGCGGAGAAACTGTCCTCCCTACCTTGGATTGAGGGAATAGTGTTAGGCGGGTCCCGGGCCAGGGGCATCAATGCCCCGGACGCGGATATAGACATTGGCGTCTATTATGATGCCGAGAGCTTTGACCTGGCTGCCATTAACCGGCTGGCCGCCGAACTGGATGATGAGCACCGGAGTGACCTGGTGGTGCCTCCGGGAGCCTGGGGGGAATGGGTGAACGGCGGCGGTTGGCTGGTTATCGACGGTTACCACGTAGACTTAATCTTGCGTGACTGGCAGCGGGTGCTACAAGTGATTCAGGACACGGAGCAAGGAATTGTGACTGCGAACTACCAAACCGGCCACCCCCACGGCTATATCAGCGCCATGTACCGGGGAGAGCTGGCCGTTAGCAAGATCCTCTATGCCAGAAATGAAGACTTCCGCGCATGGAAAAAGCAGGCCGAAATCTACCCGCCGCCGCTGCGGAAAAGCCTGACGGATTTCTTTATGTTTGAAGCAGAATTCTCCCTCATGTTTGTCAAAGCGAATATAAGGGATAATGACAAGTATTATATCGCCGGGCATGTGTTCCGGGTGGTCTCTTGCTTGAACCAAGTGCTGTTTGCCTGCAACCGAGTCTACTGCATTAACGAAAAGAAGGCCCTCAAATTGATTGAAACCTTTCCCTACAAACCGGCGGGGTATATCCAAAAAGCTAACCGCATTTTTGAAATCCTTGGGCATTCTCTGGCTGCATGCTGCGACTTAGCGGAGAAACTGGTCCTGGAAGTAAAGGAAGTAGCAGCGGAAAGCCAGGACGTCTGAAAGGCAGGCGTTTGTCCTTGCATTTTCCTTCCCGCGGGAGTGAATTCCGGCGGGCACTTTTGTGCCGGGATTGCCGGGCGACATATTTGGCCCGCCGGAAGTCGAGTAAGGATCAAGCCCCTGTGGTATGATGCCGGTAGGAAAGGAGGGAAACAGTGTTACGGGAATTAAACCGGGTAATTGACTGTATTGAAGCCCATTTAACCGATGACCTTACCCCGGAAGTAATCGCCGCCTGGGCCGGCGTACCTGATTATCACTTGCGCCAGGTTTTTTATTACCTCTCCGGCATGACCCTCCAGGAATATATCAGGAACAGGCGCTTGTCAGAGGCTAATCGAGCATTGCTGAACGGGGCGAAAGTCACCGACGTGGCCTTCAAATACGGCTATCAATCGGTGGACGGCTTTACGAGGGCCTTTAAGAAATGGAGCGGTGTTTTACCTTCGGAAGTCATGAAAACAGGTGTGAGCAAGTGTTTTCCTAAGATTTCTTTTGTCATCACGGTTAAAGGAGGAAAGGCTATGGAATTCAGGATCGAAGAGAAACCGGCTTTTAACCTGGTGGGGGTCAGCAGGCGGGTCCCCATGCAGTTTGAGGGGATCAACCAGGAGATCGTGAAGCTGGCGGAGAGCATTACGGAGGAACAAAGGAAAGAGATGCACGCCCTGCAGGACATCCCGCCCTATGAGGTGGTCAACGCTTCTTATGATGCAGATTACAAGTTTATGAAAGAGGAAGGGTATTTAACCCACCTGATCGGTGTTCTCACCACCAAGCAACCGGCGAGCAATTCCCTGGACCTGGTGCCGGTGCCCGCCTGCACCTGGGCCGTCTTTCCCAATGAAGGGCCCTTTCCCGCCACCCTGCAAAATACCATGGCCAGGATCTATGCCGAATGGCTGCCGTCATCGGACTACGTGCTGGTGGACGCCCCGACTTTCTCTTTTACCAAGATGGATCCCCATAAAAGGGATCACGCCTACAGCGAAATTTGGATTCCGGTGCAGCGAAAAGCCCAGGTGTGATATTTGGGGTGAAAACTGTCATTCTGACTGGTATCTCCCGGAGCCCGCTACCAGCCACGCCTCGAACAGGCGGGGTTTCTTTCATAACACCAGATTTTGGAAGAGGATATAAAAGGTAATTGTAAAATATGATTGTCATTGTTGAATACTATCGTAATATGGTTCATCCTGAGGCAAAGAAGGAGCGAAAAAACACTTGCTATTCAGGTTTTACTTAATTTTCATATTGTTAGCCGGGATTCTGGGTAACGTGGGATTGATCATCAAGAATCAAAACCTGGTGCACCGGTCGGTGACTGCCACCGTGCTGCTTCATCTCCTGTGCCTGGTCCTCTGGATAGGGCCGCCCGGGTTTGCCGTTTTTGCCGCTGTGGTACTGTGTTTTGGGATTTATGAGATTACCGGCTTGCTCAAAGAAAACAGGGTTTTGTGGATGACCGTCTCTTTAGCTTTGGCCGGTGTCTTGTTCTGGCAGGACGAATGGCTGCGCTGGATTATTCCCGTCTTCTTAGGGATCAGTTTGATTGCTTTTATCATAAGCCGGGAGCATATCCGTTCCCCCCTTATATGTATGGTTTCATGATTTTTGTTCTGGCCCCTTGTGCCGCCGCTCTTGCGGCCATTTGCTCCATTAGCCCCGGCTGGATTATGTTCATGGTTTTGCTGCTCCAGTTTAACGATGTTTTTGGCTATGTGTTCGGCAAACTTTTTGGTAAGCGGCATGTCTTCAAGCAGATCAGTCCCAATAAGACTTTGGAAGGTTACCTGGGCAGCTTGCTGGCTGTGACGGCCGGTACTGTTTTGCTGTATACCCTGGTCCCGGTCCTGCAGGGGTATCCCCTGACCAGATGCGTGCCCCTGGCGGCCTACATGTTCGTGTTCGGCAATGGGGGGGATTTGCTGTTCTCCGTCATCAAGCGGGGATTGCATACCAAGGATTTCAGCGGTCTGTTGCCGGGTCATGGCGGGGTGCTGGACCGGTTCGACAGCTTGTTGTTCACCTCGCCTTTGCTATACTTAATCCTGCAGCAGTGGTAAGCCGGTGGGTCCAAGCGCCGGCCGCGGCGTTACCGCCCTGTGAGCGGTCTGTTTCTTCGAACATTGGGTACAGGAGGCGGATAAGACCATGAAATATTTTCCAGCGCTGAAGTACCTTAACCTTCCCAATCTGATGACCTGGGTTTCTTTTTGCCTCGGGATTGTATCCTTGCTCCTTTTTGCCCAGGCGAGCTACAAGCCGGCTCTCGTCCTTTATGCCTTGCCCTTCTTGTTTGATAAGCTGGACGGTTTAATGGCCAGGCGTCTCGGGCTGGCCTCGCCTTTTGGGGCGGAACTGGATAACCTCTCCGATGCGATTAATTTCGCCGTGGTGCCGGCCTTGATGGCCTATGGCATGGGTTTTAACAGCCTTTTGGCCGTGTTCGTCCTGTTGTTACATGTCCTGTCCGGTGTCTGGCGGTTGGCCTATTACAGTATTATCGGACTGGTTA
>DULZ01000047.1 GCA_012840125.1 Clostridia bacterium
TAATGGCATCTCTCGGGTTTTCGATATGAGTACCGCCCCAACCGTCGCCGTGTTCACCGAAATAACGGCCCCGGGTGCTCTTCCTGGCGTTGGGGATGACCCCGCTCCAGGTCATGCCCACTTCCGCCCCGGCCAGGTGCTCGGAGAGCAATCCCACTACATGGTGATCCAGGATAATGGCTTCATCCACCACTTTGCAGAGGTGGGAGGCAAACATACCGATGGTGGCGCTGCCGCAGCCCACCCGCATTTTGGTGTCTTCCACCCCGTTAATGACAGGACGGTGTCCCACTTGAATCTCCAGGGTGGCCCCGTTTTCAACTTTGAGAGTCACTCTCTCACCGTTACAAATATCCACGATGGTCCGGGCCACCATGAAGCCGGCTTTGCCTGTCAAAAGATTGGCGCCGCCGATGGAGAGCATTTTGGACCCGTATTCCTCCGTATCCACCATGCCCACCACTTGGCCGTTGCGCCGGACTTTGGCGCCTTCCTCACCGATGAAGAAATTGGTGTCTATTTTCACTTTCACGCCGCTGTAACTCAGGGGGGCTTCCGTCACCACGGAAACCACGTCCACCCCGTCCACTTCGTCCTGGACGATATGGGGTGCCGGGCGGCAGCACGGGTAAGCGGTGCCTGCTCCCACCGCCGTAATCAGCGGTTTTAAGTCCAGGGGTTTCCGGTAGTTGAACTCCGTTACCAGTTCCCGGTTCCGCACCAGCTTGCCGCCGGTATTGACGTAGCGCTTGCAGGCGCCGGTATAACCCGGTTTCACTTCACACTGGACCGGACAAGAAGTACACTTCACCATACCTTCCGCCGATTGGGCCTGCTTACTCAATGCCTCATGCCGGCAGACTTTGATACAAATACCGCAGCCGACGCACTTATCCCGGTCGAACACTGCTTTCTTGTCCACCACCTGCACCGCACCGAGGGGGCAGTTGGTGGCACACAGGTTACATCCCTTACACTTTTCCACTGCTACAACGATCATCATTCATCCCTCACTGCTATACTATTTGCACCTGCCTGGATGCCGGCGGTGTATGCTTGCTCTTCAGCGCCTTGATCTCCCCATCCACCATAACCATGGCCACACCGGGAATGTCACCGGCTTCAATGGCTTTCAAGGCGTCGGTGCCGACGGAGCCCATGGGGGTATCAATGACCACCAAGTCAGCTTCCCTTCCTACGGCCACCATGGAGGTAGGCAGTTCAAAAACCCTGGCGGTATTGCCGGTGGCCATGGCAATGGCTTGCTCCGCCGGAATGCCTGATACGGAGGAGATCTGGACGATGGTTCTTAAAATCCCCAAGGGGATAATGCCGCTGCCGGAGGGGGAATCGTTGCCCATAATAATCCGGTGCAGCTGGCCTTTGTCCGCCAGTTTCCTGGCCACATAGTCGGCCACTTTGGGGTTCCCGCACTGGACAATCTCCAAGGGCAAGTCCGTCTCGTCGATTAACCGGTCAATCTCGCTCAAGGACATGGCGGTGGGACCGCCGTTGACATGGGAAACCACCGTCGGGTTGGTCTTCATCACCATGTCGGCGGTCACCGTGGAACTGCCGGGGATGGAAGTACCGCCGGCGTGCATGTGCACTTTCATACCCCGTGCTTTAGCCCAGGCCACCATGGGGGCTGCTTCTTCCGGGGTTTTGACGCTGCCTAAGCCGATTTCGCCCACCAGCCAGACACCGGCGGCGGCCAGTTCGTCGAAGTCTTTTTCGGTGAGGCCTTTTTCCAGGATGACGGCCCCGCCGTGCACCTTGACACCGCCCGGCCGGACATTCTTGAAAGCTTTGTGAGCCAAGATAGCCAGGGCCTTGGTCCCAACCGGATCTTTAGGCCTGCCGGGGGTGTGGGGTTCACCGGCGGAGATCATGGTGGTGACGCCGCCGTGTAAAGAGCTTTCGATATAGCCCAAGGTATTTTGCCTGGGAGTGAAGTCTCCCAAGACCGGGTGCACGTGGGAGTCCATCAGACCCGGGATCACGGTGGCACCCTGCACGTCCACGGTCTTATCCACCCGGTACTGGTTCAGCAGGGAAGCATCACCGATGGCGGCAATTTTGCCCTCAGACACAATAATGGTATTTCCTTGGAGGAGGGGACAATGAATGTCCCCGCTCACAATGATGCCGATATTGGTTAAAGCTGTAATCACGGTCAAGACTCCTTTCGGAAGAGATTAGATGTCTAACTTCATATCGCCGAATTTAATCCAGCCTTTCTTGCGCATGAACTCAGCAATGATTAAGGTCAACACGGCAGGTAAAATGAAATGCAGCAGGCCTATTTTCATCAACACGCTGCCGGACAGGCCCATAGCTTCAATGGTACCGAACTGGCCCACCAGACCGGAGGTACCCATCCCGGCGCCGATAGGCACGTTCTCCATGGGCAGGATCGTGGTGGCCAATGGCCCAAGAATGGCACTGGCCAAAGTCGGCGGTATCCAAATCAAGGGGTTTTTGACGATGTTAGGCACCTGCAGCATGGAAGTACCCAAACCTTGGGAAACCAATCCGCCCACACCGTTCTCCTTGTAACTGGACACGGCAAAACCAATCATCTGGGTGGCACAACCGACGGTGGCAGCACCGGCCGCCAGGCCCCCCAGCTCCAGCATTACGGCCAGAGCGGCACTGCTGATGGGAAGAGTCAGAACCATACCCATTACCACGGAAACCAGGATGCCCATGGGGATGGGCGCCATCTCGGTGGCGGTCATGATCACGACACCCAACCACTTCATGAAAGCTCCGATGGGAGGTCCCACCAGCACACCCGCGGCCACACCGAGGATGATGGTGGTCGCCGGGGTCACGATAATATCCACTTTCGTCTCCTTGGAAACCGCTTTACCGAATTCAGCGCCGATCACCGCTGCGATAAAGGAACCGGCCGGCCCGCCTAATTGTGCACCGGCAGCCCCGGTTACGGTAGAAGCGAACAATACCAGCGGGGGTGCGCCAAGACCGTAGGCCACCGCCACACCGATGGCGGGTCCCATCATAGCCTTGGCCCTTTGCCCGTAATCCACTAGAAACGCCAATCCCACTTGCTGCCCAATCACTTCCAAAATGGTTCCGACAATCAAAGAGGCAAAAAGACCTAAGGCCATTGCGCCGAGAGCGTCAATCCCGTATCTTTTCAGGGAAAACTCGATATTCTTGCGCTTGAGAAAACTGACTTTGGCGTTCTCAGACATTGTCTTACCTCCAATTTAATTGTTGTTTTTCTTCTTGAGTTCACTGAGCACTTTTTCCGGAGTGATGGGTAGCTCCGTAATACGAACCCCAACGGCATTGTAAATGGCATTGGCGATGGCGGCGGCTGTGGGTATGAGTGCAGGTTCGCCCAGTCCTTTGGCTCCGAAAGGACCGGTAGGTTCTGGATCTTCAACCAAGATAGGTGTAATCTCGGGTAAATCCAGGGAAGTAGGAATAAGATAGGTAGCAAATGATGATGATTGCACTACTCCTTGATCCACCATGACCTGTTCCATCAACGCATAACCAAGCCCGATACCAACCCCCCCTTCGATTTGGCCTTCAGCATTGCGTGGATTAATGGCTTTGCCGACATCATGGGCTGCGACGATCTTTAACACTTTCACCACACCGGTTTCCGTGTCCACTTCCACCTCAGCCACATGGGTGGCAAAAGCATAAGTCCCGTAAGGTCTGCCCTGCCCTGTTTCCTTGTTTAAAGGAGTGGTATCAGGGTTGAACCAGCCGCTGCCGAGGGTCAAAATGCCTTTGCGGCGGCAGCTTGCTATCACTTCCGTCAAGGCGATGCTTTTTTGGGGATCCTCGACGGAGAAAATCTTCCTTTCCCTGGCACACAGCTTGTCCGCTGGAACATCCAGCATTTTAGCGGCTTCTTCCAGCACCACTTGTTTGGCATTACGGGCAGCCAAGCGCACCGCATTGCCGGAAATGTACGTCTGGCGACTGGCCGAGCTGGCTCCGGCGTCGGGAGTGACTCCCGTATCCGCTGAAATAATGGTTACGTCCTCCAAGTAAACACCTAGTTCCTCGGCGGCAATTTGTGACAAAGTGGTATCGGAACCCTGGCCGATATCCGCACAGCCGCTCAACACCACTACGGATCCGTCATCTAACAGGTCCACATAGGCGCCGGCCGGATTGGGCAGTCCCGTGTTACCGCAGCCGTACCACATGCAGCCTACGCCGATTCCTCGTTTTTTCACAGTGCTCCCCCCTTAACCCATGAGCTCTCTGGCTTTTGCCGCAGCTTGCTTGATTGTTTCCATGATCCCGACACTGTGCTCCAGCACCTGGCCGGTAGCCGTCACGGAACCGGGCCGGAAAACATTGATGAGCCTGAATTCCACCGGATCCATACCCAGTTTTTCGGCCAGCTGGTCCATTTGCTGTTCGTGGGCAAAGGCTACCTGGGGTACCCCAAAGCCCCGCATGGCGCCGGCGGTGGGATTATTGGTATAAACGGAATAGCCGGTGATTTTTACGTGCGGGACTTCATAAGGCCCGGTAAAGTGCACCGCTCCCCGGGTCAGCACGCCGGGACCGTAAGAAGCATAGGCGCCGGTATCAGCGATCAGGGTCGCTTCAAAGGCCATGAGTTTCCCGTCTTTCCTGGCCCCGGTCTTGACTTCCATGATATACGGGTGCCTTTTCGACGAACACTGGAGGGACTCTTCCCGGGAGTAGACCAGTTTCACCGGCCGCCCGGTTTTTAAAGCCAGCAGGGCCACATGCACCTGGGCGCAGAGGTCCAGTTTACCGCCGAAACCGCCGCCGGTCACGGCTTGGATCACTCTCACCTTATTAATGTTCACACCTAAGTTCCTGGCTATTTCTTTCTGGTCATAATGGGTGTTTTGGGTCGAGGCCCAAACGGTAATCTGGTCCCCTTCCACTTTGGCTACGCACACTTCCGGTTCGATATAGGCGTGTTCTTGCAACACGGTCCGGTAAGTATTGGCCACTACTACATCCGAGTTGCGGAAGCCTTCTTCAATATCACCCTTGACGATTTTACAAGTCGCCAGGATATTGCCTTTCTCGTAGAGCTTCGGCGCATCTTCCTTCATCGCCTCAATGGGGTCAAAAACTGCCGGCAGTTCCTCGATCTCAATTTCGATGGCGGCCAAGGCCCGGTCGCAGGCCTCTTTCGTTTCCGCCGCCACCACGGCGATGGGGTCCCCTACTTTTCTAATGTGGTCTTTTACTAACACCGGTTCATCTTTGAGGATGATACCGTGACTGTTGGAGCCGGGCACGTCCGCCGCGGTAATTACCCCATGGACTCCTTCCACCTGCCGGGCCTTGGACACGTCCAATTTCTTGATCGTCCCGTGGGGGACTTGACTGCGAAAAACTTTGGCATACAGCATGCCCGGAAAGCTGAGATCGTCGCCGAAACGGGCTTTACCCAGCACCTTCTCCACCGCATCAACTTTCTTCAATGACTGGCCAACCACTGCGAAATCCTGCGCTGCCACTTACCTGACCTCCTTTTCGCCTGCACCGCCGGTACCCGCCACTTTGGAGATGGCGGCCACAATTTTGGCGTAGCCGGTGCAGCGGCACAAATTCCCCGAGATGGCTCTCCTAATATCCTCCTCCGAAGGATGGGGATTCTGATCCAGCAAAGCTTTGGCCGACAAGATCATCCCCGGGGTGCAAAAACCGCACTGCACCGCCCCTTCTTCAATAAAGGCCTGCTGCAATGGATGAAGCTTGTCATAATCTCCCAAACCTTCGATGGTGGTAATCTCCTTCCCGTCAACTTCCACCGCCAGGATCAAGCAGGAATTGCAGGCGCTGCCGTCTACCAAAACGGTGCAGGCACCGCAGTCCCCTTCCCGGCACCCCACTTTGGTACCTGTCAAACCCAGCCGCTCCCGCAGCAAATCCACCAGCAGCAGGTCCGGCTCTACTTCCACGGTTTTCAGTTCTCCGTTGACCTTAAAGCTGATTACATGTTTGTTCACCGCTTTTTCCTCCTAAAAGGTAATCCCTAGTTTAGCCAGCGCCGCAGCGATGGCTCGTAAAGCGAGCTGTTCGCTGATGTCCTTGCGATATTCTCCCGTCGACCTGATATCCGTAATCGGCTTCACACCGGCTTTCACGGCGGCCGCCGCCTCCTCGATGACCGGGCGGCTGATCTTCTGACCCACCAGGATTTGTTCCGCCGCTTCCAACCGGATGACCGTGGGAGCAACTGCTCCTAAACTAATCCGGGCTTCGGTAAAGGTCATGGTTTCCCGGTCGATGCCGATGACCACGCCGCAGTTCACCACTGAAATGGCCAGGGCGTTTCTTTTCCCGTGTTTGATAAAGGCACCTGCCTGGTTGTCCCTCAAAGCCGCAAAGCGGACCCCTTTAATGACCTCGCCCTGAGCCAGCACCGTCTTGCCGGGGCCCAGGAAGAACTCCCGCAGGGCTACTTCTCTCGTTCCTGTACCGCCAACGACTTCCACCACCGCATCCAGGGCCATCAGGGCCGGAACCGTGTCCGCCGCCGGCGAAGCATTGGCAATATTGCCGCCGATGGTGCCCCGGTTTCTAATCTGGGGAGAACCCACCGCGCCCGCCGCTTCCGCAAGCAGGGGAGCCTTTTCTCGCAGCAAGGGGGATTCATAGACCTCTTCATGGGTGACCATGGCCCCGACGGTCACCATCCCCTGTTCACACTGGATGTCTCTTAATTCCGGGATATCTCTCAAGCTAACGATTTTTTGGGGTTTCTTTCGCCCGTTTCTCACCTGCACTAATAAGTCCGTCCCGCCGGCCAGGAACACACCGTCTTCCGCCATACTTGCCAGCTCAGCCAGGGATCCCGGGCGGCAATACTTGGTGCTACTCAAAGGCATCAACACCTCCTGTGAATTCATACACGATGTAAGAACAGCAAACTCCGTGCCAGGGCGGCGAAAGCACGTGAATGTCATCTCTAATCCGCGTTCTGCTTGAGTACACGGCCACAAAAATTGGGGGAACCTCGGAGCCGGCTGCTCCACCCCCCAAAAAAAAGATTTCAACTTTGAAATGTTTTTCGGGGCGACTCTGCTTGTGCGCTAGGATTACTACGGTGTTCTCCAGATCATTGCAAGAATGAAATGGCATTTCATTCTTGCAATCCATGCTGGACCATTTTCCGCCACAAAGTGGTAGTGCTGATGCCCAGGATTTCCGCCGCTTCCTTCTTCTTGAATTGCACTTCCCGCAGGGTTTTTTCAATCACTTCTTTTTCCAACCTGGCCAGGGTCTCAGCCAGGGTTTCCCTGGGTACCGGGGCCCGGCCGCGCTCAGCCGGCACCCGGAAATGCCGGCGAATGTAGGGCGGCAGGTGGCCGGCAGAGATTTTTTGTTCATCCTTCACCATATTGATGGCGTGCTCGATGCAGTTCTGCAGTTCCCTGACATTGCCCGGCCACCGGTACTGCACCAGGATCTCCAGCGCTTCTTCCTCAATATCTGTCACATACTTGCCCAGCAGGGCATTGTACTTCCTGATGAAATGCATGACCAGGTGGGGAATGTCCGAGGCCCGCTCCCTTAAGGGCGGGATCTTCAGTTCCACCACGTTTAGGCGGAAATAGAGGTCACTTCTGAACTTCCCCTCCCGCACCATCTTTTCCAAGTCCTTGTTGGTGGAGGCCAGGACCCGGACATTCACCGGGATCGGCTTGTCCCCCCCGATCCTGGTTACCTCTTTTTCCTGCAGCACCCGCAGCAGCTTGGCCTGCAGGTTCAGCTCCATTTCGCTGATCTCGTCCAGGAAGATGGTGCCTTCCTGGGCTTGTTCAAAGATACCCGGGGCACCGCCTCGTTTGGCCCCGGTAAAAGCCCCCTCCACATAGCCGAACAGGTTGCTTTCAATCAAAGAAGCCGGTAAAGCCCCGCAGTTGATGGCCACAAAGGGCTTGTGACTCCTTTCGCTGGCATTATGGATAGCCTGGGCGAACAGTTCCTTCCCCGTGCCGGTTTCCCCGTAGATCAGGATGGTGGACATACCCCTGGCCACGTGCCGCCCCATGTCAATGACCCGCCGCATGACTTCGGACTCGCCGATGATGTCGCTGAAGTTGTAACGGGCATATTGAAACTTTTTCACTTCTTCATAGAGCTTGGTGTTGTTCTTGGCGGCCAGTTCATTATTAAAACCCATCCCGTAATCCCGGGTAATGGGTATGCGCACGGCCATGGCCCCGGGGTAGGACATGGAATCCCCGATCACCGGCTCGTGCAGTTCCATGGCTCGTTTGGCCGCTTCACTGACCTTGTGCAGGAACTCCTTATTCACGGTGCCGTCAGGGTTATAGCTGGCCAGCCTCTTCCCCTCCCGGTCAAACAGCACGGCCTCGCCGCCGGCCACCCGCGCAATAAGGGGCAGGGCTTTCTCCAGGGCCCGTTTTAGTCCTTGCTCCCGTTTCACCTTTTCCACGTTGCTGCAGCTGACCACGAACGGTCCCACGGGCAGGACCCAGGCTTGAGCCCCCTTCACAATCTGGGATTCCCCAATCAGCGACCGGTTCTCCCGGTGGCTTTGGGCCGCCAGTTCGTACACGGTCCCGGCGTAGTCTTCCAACTCCCGACCGCTGGAATCAAAAGTCTTGATGCGCCTACCCTCACCGTCCGTCACCGTGGCATACCCTCCGGTAATGGACGCCAATAGGGGTAAGGCTTCACAAATTTTCATAAAGAGCTGGTCATGCTGCCCTCGCTGCATGGCAAATCCTCCTAAATTTTTGTATTTTCTTCCTGTAGCAAATTGAAAATCCTTAAAAGTATTTCAAGATTGAAAGACTTGATCCTTTTTTCATATGCCTGTAATTTCATCCAAGGCAAAAAATAAAAAGCCCCGGTGAACACCACTGGCATTCCGGTGTTCACCGGGGCTTTCCAAACCGACAAAAAAAGTATTGCCGGCCTGCCAAAAGCAGCCGGCAACACTTTCTACTCCTCAAATCTTTGAACTTCCATATCTGCAGCCAACAGGGGCGTAACGTCGGTCATGAATTGCTTGAAATACGGCGTCTTTACGTGGGCGTCAAAGGCTGCGTTGTCCTGGTATTTTTCGTAAAAAAGAAACACGGAAGAGGCGTCCAGGGAAACAAAGGGCGCATATTCAAGGCATCCCGGCTCGTTTTCCCGGACTTGGGCAGCCATGTTTTTGCATAACGCGGCCAATTCCTTTTCTTTCCCCGCTGCTGCCGTCAGCTTGGCTATCACGGTTACCATCGGCGCCCCTCCTAACCCAAGCGACCTTCGCGGTACGCCTTCAGGTAATTCTTCGTGAACTTGTCCTTGTTCAAAAGAGCCTCGGCGGCATAGATGACGGCCATCAGTTCCTTGTCACCGGGGTCCAAGATGGCCCCGTCAAGACCGGCCATCATGCACATCGTCAGGAAAGTGCGGTTGAGGAGGGCCCTCTTGGGCAGGCCATAGGAGACGTTGCTCAAGCCGCACATGAAGTGGACCTCGGGATGGGCCGCCTTGATACCCTTGATGGTTTCCAAGACCACCAGCGCCATTTCGCCGTTAGAGCTGATGGGCTGGACGAGGGGGTCGACGTAGATGTCCTCCGCCGGCACACCGTCCTTAATAAGCATTTCCACCAGCCTATTTCCCACCTTGATGCGGGTGGCGGCATCAGCCGGCATGCCGTGCTCGTCGTCCATCACCAGGGCCACGATGCCGGCGTTGTATTGCTTCACCAGCGGCAGGATTCTTTCGTAGCGGTCCTTTTCCGCGGTGATGGAGTTGATGATGGGCTTGCCCTTATGCAATCCTAGAGCGGCTGCCAGGGCCGCCGGGTTGGGACTGTCGAGGCAGAGCGGTTTGTCCACCACTTCCTGGACTGTCTTCACCAGCCAGGCCAAGGCTTCTTCTTCCTGGTCAATCAACGTGCCGCAGTTTACGTCAATGTAGTCGGCCCCGTTTTGAGCCTGTTCAATGGCCCTTTTCTGGATGAAATCTTTGTCCCTGTTTTTTACCGCTTCCGGGACGCCTTTCAGACTGGTGTTGATTTTTTCACCGACAATAATCAACACTTCAACCTCCTATGCCGTACAGCGCATGTGTTTAAGCCGGACCGATCTCGTTACCGGTTACTGGATGTTAAGCAGTCTTTTGGCCAGGTCCGCTGCAGCGCCAGCGTCCGGGGCATATCCGTGCGCTTTTATTTCATCGGCAAACTCCTGGCTGACCGGGGCTCCGCCGACGAGAATAATTACGTCCGGGTATTTATTGATAACCTCCTGCACGGTATTGCGCATGTTAGTCATGGTGGTAGTGAGCAGGGCGGAAAGGCCCAGGATGGCGGGCTTGTGCTCTTCGATGGCGGCCAGGAACTTCTCGGTAGCTACATCCACGCCCAGGTCCACCACCTCAAAGCCCGAGCTTTCCAGCAGCATGGCCACCAAGTTCTTGCCGATGTCATGCAAGTCCCCGGCCACCGTGCCGATAACCACTTTGGCGTGGGCGTAGCTTTCGCCCTCTAAAAGCGGCTTGACGATCATGAGGCCTTCTTTCATGGCATCGGCGGAAGCCAGCACTTCCGGGATGAACATATCGCCGGACTTCATCTTGGCGCCCACTTCGTCCATGGCCTTAATGAGCGCCTCGTTAATGATGGAAATCGGGCTATGCCCTTCCTTCAGCGCCCTCTGCACGCCGCTTACTACCGCTTCGCTGTCCCCTTCAAGCACGCTGTCGTAAATATACTTCATCTTGCTACCCCTTTCTTAGGTAGGTTTTAAGGTGTTCAAAACCGCTTAGCGGATGGAGAACCCGGCCATCAGCGGGTCTTCTTCATCGAGGAAGAGGTTGCCCATACCGGTGATGAAGGCCCTGCCCTTGACGGTGGGCAGAATGGCGTCGTAAGGCCCGACCTTGGTTTCGCCGGCTACCATGCCCTCGAAAACGGTCCCGATAATGCTTTCATGGTAGAAGGGTTCCCCCATCTTCAGCTGTTTCCGGGCATAAAGGGCCGACATCCTGGCGCATGTGCCCGTGCCGCAGGGGGAACGGTCGATCATGGCCTCGCCCAGGAAAACCAGGCTCTTGTAGGTGTCCCCTTCGAACTGCGGCCCGTCCACGAAGAGCACATCATCGATGGTATTGATGTAGGGTCTTTCCGGGTGCTTGATCTCCACCGCCAGGTTGGC
Organism: Clostridia bacterium; assembly: GCA_012840125.1. NCBI lineage: Bacteria > Bacillati > Bacillota > Clostridia > Clostridia bacterium. The sequence continues at coordinate 11,175 of DULZ01000047.1, forward strand.
CGATTCCCGGATAGCCTTGCCGTAGCGGATGAATTCCGGGATATTCTCCTTCCGGTGGGCCAGGCCAAGTTGGGTGGAATCAACCATGGCAAAGAAATTCCCGCCATAGACTATGTCCACTTTGATGTTCTTGCCATACACTTCCAAGGGAACGCCGCTTTTGTACAAGAAGGAGGGTACGCCTTCCAGCTTGGCTCCCCCGGTCTTACCGTTTTTCACGTCCACGTGCACCGTCACCAAGCCGGCACCGGTTTCCAGCACCACTTTCGTCACCGGCTCCACGGCTTTTACCAGGCCAAGTTCCACCGCGATGGTGGCGATGGCAATGGAACCGTGACCGCACATGTTGTTGTAAAGGGCGGTATCGATAAAGATGATTCCCAGGTGCGCACCGGGATGGCAGGGCTCCGTCAGCACCGCCCCGTACATGTCGGCGTGGCCGCGGGGTTCCTGCATGGCCGCCGAGCGGATAAAATCGTAGTTCCTTTTCATGTATTCACGCTTTTCCACCAGGGTGGAACCGTGCAAGAGCGGCGCCGAGGTAATCAGGCGCAGCGGTTCACCGGCCACGTGGGCATCAACGTAAGAAAGTACGTAACGGCTCATTTTTTTCATCCAACCCTCCCGTTTTTGCTGTCCAAAGCCATGGCGGCTCCCGGCCGGCGGCGACCGGCCGGGAGACCATCCAGGTTAACGGGCAGCGACTTCTGCCTCGGCCTTGTCCACGATTTCTTGCAAGCGGGCCAGCGTGCCATCATCCAAGGGAACGGGCCGGTGATTGGCTAGGAGTTCCTTGGCGCGGGCGTTCAAGCGCTGGCCATAGGTGGTTTTATCGCCCTCCACCCAAGCTTGGTAACGGTCGCGGTTGATGATCTTGGGCAGCCAGAAGGCTGTCTTGAAGTTCTTCAGGGTGTGCTTTTCCCTCAGGAAGTGGCCGCCTGGTCCCACCTTGTCAATGAGGTCCACGGCCAGGGTCTCTTCGTCCACCCTGATGCCTTTGATGATGTTGCGCACGTAGCTGATGATCTCGTCCCCCATCACCAGGGCTTCCAGGGAAGCGGACATGCCGGTCTCCAGGAATCCCACGTCGTGGATGAGGTTGGCCCCGCTCAGGGCGGCGGTGAAAATGGACATGGCGTATTCGATGGCCGCCTGCTCGTCAAGCAGCTTGCTGTCGCTGCAGCCGGCCGTGCTGAACATGGGCATGCCCAGGTAATGGATCAGTTCGGTATAGCCGGCATGCATCAAGCAGAATTCCGGCGAAGACCCGTAGCAGTGAATCATGGTGCGCATGTCCATGTTGGTGGTTACGCCGCCGGCAATCCAGGGGGCTCCCGGGTTCTTGAGCTGGTGTATCACCAGGCCGGCCAGGTTGTCGGCAGCGGCAATAACAATGACACCGGCCAAGGAGGCGGGAGCGGTGGCGTTGCCCTGCACGCCGGGAGTATAAATGACGGGCAAGCCTTTCTCCGCCATCAACATCATCTTGCCCAGGGATTCCTTGGGATGCTTCAGCGGGGTGGTGGGCTCGGCGTAGAGTACTAAGAACGGGTTGCGCTGCAACGCTTCCGGGCCGCCCGCCACGGCTTCGCACATTTCAATGATGGTGGCGGCGTTTTTCTCGTTGAAAGCCCAGGTGACAATGGGCTTGGTGGTATGCTGCAGCATGGCGTGCACCTCGTGCACGTCGGCCAGTTCCGGGGTCACGTCGGAAATGCTGGCCAGGGACATGCAGAAGTCCAGGTTAGGCAGGTCTTCCACCAGCTTGGCCACGTCGCAGACGTCCTTTTTGGTAACCTTGCGGCGCTCGCCCGTTTCCACGTCATAAAAGTAGGGGTTGGTGGGGCCGGGACCAAAGTAGGAGTTCTTGCCTTCCAAGAAGAGCACCCGCTTGCCGGTCCTGTCGGCCAGGGTCACCCGGGAAGGAGCGGAAGCAATGGCCCGTTCCACCACATGAGAGGGGAAGCGCACCCGGATCCCGTCCACCCAGCAGCCGGCATCCCGCAACAGTTCCAGCGCTTCTGGGTTGTGGATGTCAGCCCCGGTCCGCTCCAGGACTTCCAGTACCGCGTTGTAGATGCGTTCCAGTTGGCTTTCCGTGAACACGCGGAATTGTACAGATTCGTTATTGACCAGGTTACTTGTACTGCACTTTTCCCACATTTTAGGTTCTCCTTTATTGAGGTTTTACTCTTCCTTCTCCACGTAAACGCCTTCGTGCAGGTAGCGCAGGAGCTGCTCCTTGGTCATGTGGCCGATGCCCAGGTAGTCCAGGGTATAGCCCTTGGCATAGAAATCGGTTTCCAGCATGGCGGAAGCCAGGTTGATCATGGAGTCGATGACGGGCGTCTTGACCCCGAACTTCTTGCCCAACTCATGGTAAACGTGGCAGCCCACGGGAATGTCTTCCGTAATATAACGGTTGTGAATGGTGTGCGGGCCGGTACCCAGTTGAATGTAATTTTGCTGGTCGAAGGGGATGCGGTAATCCGGTCCCATGTACTCAGCGCCCAGGATGCTTTCCCGGTGGAAGAACTGCTCTTTCTCAAACTTCTGAATGCCCACGCCCATGGCTTCGGCCAACCGGCATTGCTCCTGGTAGAAAGCATACTGCACCTGGGCAATGGAAGGACAATAGGTGTGGGAGTAAATCGAGAACTGGTACTTGTCCTCCCCGTAAATCACGCCCCAGTTCTCCATGGTGCCCACGCCGAGGATGGTGCCCGGGCAGTGCAGGACCGGGTTGACGTTGCTGAAGCCGGTATCCATTACCGTGTCGCCGCTGACGACCCCGTCACCGTTGGTAATGGCGTCCATATTACCCATGTACTTGGCGCTTTCCAAGAAAGCTTCCTGATCGGCCATGGGCAGCGCGGCTCCCCGCAGGTTGATGGCGCGGTAGTAGGCGCGAACCCTGGGCAGTATGACGCCGCCCTTCACGTCCACGCGGCAGCCGTAGGGAGCGCTGGACCAGCCGCCGACGATGACTTTCTTGGTGCAGCCTGCTTCCCGCATCATCTTGCGCAGGAGCAGCGAACCGTAATTGTCGGGGAAGATATGGATGACCATGCCGTCCTCCATGGCCGGGATCAATTGCTTGAAGAACGGCTTGTGTCCCGCCGCCGGGGTGGCCACGATGACGATGCCACAGCCTTCCACCGCTTCCGCTACGTCGGTGGTCACTTTTTCCATCTTGGCCCAGCCGGAACGTTCAAACCCGTAAAGGTTCAGCTGGTCGCCGTACAGCTTGATCCCCTGTTCCTTGATGCCAAACAAGGTTTTCTCCGCAAATGGCGGCAAGTCGCAAATGCGCACCCTGGCACCCGCCAGCGCGCAGTCCGCGGCGGAAGCTTTGGCCACGGCACCGCCCCCCAGCACTGCGATAGGTTTGTCCTTCAAGTACTGCATGTTTGCCATTTTACATCCCCCTTTTGATGACATAACTTAAAACCAGCATGATTTTCATCAAAGCCTCGCTTGCCAAAGCCGTCCCCATTTATCGCCGGGCAAGCGCTTCAACCATGAAAAAATGTAGAAATCCGTGGTATTATTGCTTTGTTAAGCGGGTTGCCCTTTGGGGCGGCAACCCGCTTTCTTGCTCCTTTTTTCAGGCTGCTTTCTTGGTACCGGCCGTTTTCCCGCGGGCCGTATACCAGGTCTTCACTTTTTTGCGCTTGACGGGCGTCAAGGCAAAGCGCTCGCCGATGCCTTTTTCCGCCACCCCCAGCAGCCGGTCCAGGATAACGGTGGCCAGCGCCACCAGGATGGTGCTGCCGAGAAGCATCCCGGTATTATACGTTCTCATGCCCTGCATGATGATGCTGCCCATACCGCCGCCGCCGATGAAGACCGCATAGGTGGCCATGGAAAAGTTCATCACCACCGACGTGCGGATACCGGCAAAGATCACGGGCAGGGCCAGCGGCAATTCCGCCCGCAGGAGCACTTGCAACCGGTTGGCACCCATACCGACGGCCGCTTCTTTTACCGCCGGGCTGACTTGCATCAGGCCTACCGCGGTATTGCGGATAATCGGCAAAATGCCGTAGATGACCAGTGCCAGGAGAGCCGGACGGGTGCCGATGCCCATGAGGGGAATGAGGATACCGAACATGGCGATCACGGGAATAGTGTACAAAACACCCACCAGGCCGAGCACCGCGTCTTTAACCCGCTTCTTGTTGTAAATCAGGATGCCGATGGGAACTCCCACCGCCACGGCCAGCAAACTGGCGTAAAATACCAGCTTGATATGGGATAACAGGGTGGAGAGAACAAAGTCGCTTCGCATGTTCAGGAATTTCCAGGCCTGCAAGAACACGTTGGCTTGCATCGTTCTCCCTCCCCTCTAGCTTTCCAGCAGGGTGGAACACGACTCAAAGGTGATGATGCCTAGGAAGATGTCATCCTCCGATACCACCGGCAACCAGGTTCTTTTCTGCCACAGCATTTTTTCCAGGGCGGCCCTTACCGACAGCTTGGGCAGCACCGGCTCCGGCAGCGGCACCAGGGCTTCCTCCACCACATGCCCGTCCGCCGACAGATCCTTGCGCTCAATAAAGCCGATGGCGCGCCCCGCATCGTCGGTGACGAAAATGCTGTCCCAACCGTCTTGCAGCGTCCGGGCATCAAGACGCACACCCAGGCGCAGCCTCGGCACGTTGGCCATCAGCGCCCTGGATACGGGAATGGCTTCCAGGGCATTGAAAACAGCCCCCTGGCCGATGAAGGTCTTCACGAACTCGTCCTCGGTGCGCAGGATATCCATCGCCCGCCCCAGGGCAACGATTTTCCCCTTGTTCATGAGGCCGATGCGATCCCCCACTTTGAAGGCTTCCTGCATGTCGTGGGTGACAAAGACGATGGACTTGCGGATATTTTCCTGCAAGCGTAAAAGCTCGTTTTGCAGCTGCTCCCGCGTGACGGGGTCCACCGCCCCAAAGGGCTCGTCCATCAGCAGGATTTCCGGATCCGCCGCCAGTGCCCTGGCCACGCCCACGCGCTGTTGCTGCCCCCCGGATAGTTCCCGTGGATGCCGGTTCAGGTATTCCACCGGCAAGCCCACGGTCTGGATCAGCTCTTCTGCCCTTTCACGTTGGACTTTCTTGGGATACTTCTTCAACTGCAGCACAAAGGCGATGTTGTCCCTGATGGTGAGGTGGGGAAGAAGGCCCACATATTGGATCACGTAGCCAATGGTGCGACGCAGTTCAACCGGATTTATTGTTTTGACATCCTGCCCTTTGACGTAGATTTCTCCTTCGGTGTGGGGAACGAGTTGGTTGATCATCTTCAGCAGAGTTGTTTTCCCGCATCCGGACGGGCCAATCAAAACAAAGATTTCCCCTTTTTCAATATCCAGGCTGACATTGTCAACCACCTTATCCGTGACATACACTTTACTGACATTTTTTAGCTCTACGATATGCTCCGCCATGTCAAGCCTCCTTCCCCCCGGATCCCTAAATCAAGCCCTTGGCGACCAGGAATTCTCTGGCTACGTCGGCCGGGTCTTCTTGCCGCACTTCAACCTTGTAGTTCAGTTCGGTCATGGTTTCCTCATCGATAAGACCGCTCAGCACCGACAAGGCTTCTTTAACTCCTGCATATTCTTCCAGCACCTCGGTGCGCACCACGAACATGGCATCGTACGGCGGGAAGAAGCTCTTGTCGTCTTCCAGCACCTTGAAGTCGTATTCCTTCAGGCGACCGTCGGTGGAGAAGCAGGTGGTCACGTGCCCCAGGTCTTGTTTCAGCGCTTCATAGAAGAACGCGGTATCAACAACGCTTTCCTTCAGGTTCAAGCCGTAGGTGGCCGCCAGGCCCGGGTACACGTCGGGACGGGTAAAGGTCGTGCTGTCGCCCACCATGATCAAGCCGGGATGGTTGGCCAGGTCGGAAATCTTGCTGATGCCCAGCTCTTCCGCCAGGGAACGCTTCATGGCAATGGCAAAGGTGTTCTGGAAGCCAAGGGGCTCCATGGCCGTAACTTTGAACTGCTCGGCATACCTGTCTCGCACTTTCTCATAGATTTCCCTGCGGTCCTTCACCACTTCGGTTTCGCCCAGGACAACCATCCAGGCGGTGCCGGTATACTCGGGATACAGGTCAATTTGTCCTTCCACCATGGCCGGATGCAGGAGCTCGGTAGCACCCATGCCGATCTTGCTGATATCCACTTTATGGTTGGTCTTTTCCTGGATGAGGATGGCCGCCATATGGCCCAGGATATAGCTCTCGGCAAACTGCTTACTGGCAATTACCACGGTTTTCTGCTCTGCTTGCTGCCCGCCGCCGGTGGAGGAGGACTGGCCGCCGCCGCATCCCGCCAGGACCATGAACGCCAAAGCCAGCATGACAACGAAAACGGTAAGCTTCAGGAAGTTTTTATTCATCACTCTACCTTCCCTTCATTGGTTTTGGTTTAGTGGACCTGTTCTTTCAGGCCAACCGCGTTTTGTATCCTTCTCTCTACGACCCCCAGGACCTGATCCAGGACCACCGCCATCAACGCCACCGGGATGGTGCCGGCCAGCGTGATGTTATTGTTCATCATGGAGATCCCGGTAAAGATCAGTTCACCCAGGCCCCTGGCACCCACCAGGGCCCCCATGGTGGTAATCCCCACCGTCATGACGGCCACGGTTCGGATCCCGGCCATGATTACCGGGAACGCCAGCGGCAATTCAACCCTGAACAGCAACTGTCTCGGTGTGGCGCCCATCCCTATGGCCGCCTCTTTTACCGCAGGGTCGACGTTGACGATCCCCGCCGTGGTGTTGCGAAGCACCGGCAGCCACGAGTAGATAACCAGAGCCACAATGGTCGGTACCTTTCCCAGGCCCAGGAAAGGCAGGAGGAAGCCCAATAGTGCCAGAGACGGTATGGTGTAGAGCATTCCCGCGATGTCAATCACGTAACTGCTGAGCACCGGGCGCCGCGAGATAAAAATCCCAAGCGGGACTGCCGTCAGCGTGCCCAGCACCACCCCGGCCAGCGACATCCAGGCATGTTGCCAGGTCAGCAGGCCGATCGTGTGCCGCGTTTGCCATACGTACTCCAGGAACACCATTATGCTCTCCATAGCGATTCCTCCCTTTTCTCAGTGTCAAAACTCCCCTGCAAAAATCACCTCCTACAGCTACCACTGTTGCAAGAGCTATGTCATCTCCTTCCAGCCGGCCGGGGAACCTGGCTTCTTTCTCCCGCCGGCCTTTCCGCTGTCTACCGCCCTTGCCGGGTTTGGCTGCCAAAGGTTTTGCATGCAAATACTTTTGCAGGCGGTTTTGCACCGGCTGCACCAAGGATTTGGCGCTGTCTTCCGAATTCTATAAAAACTCGCTACACCTTTCACTTGCAACCATGTTAAATGCATCCGTGAACACTGCCCTACACCATATTCCCCGGGTTCAGTAAATGCTGCGGGTCAAGCATTTCCTTCAACCGCCTGATTCCTTGCACCGCCTCATCCCCGGCCAGCTTCGCGAACAACTCTCTTCTTGTTTTCCCGATCCCACCTCCTACAGCAAGGTATTGCTTCATCGCTTCCAGCCAATCCAACAGGAAATCTTTCCCGCGCTGCCATAGCGCTTCGTTGTCAGCCAGTATATTTATGTTAAGCAGGCCGCTTCCCAGGGAGCCCATGACACCTGCCTTGATTCCTTGCGCGTCGCACCGGGCCCTGAATCCGGACAGGACGGCTTCCAGGGCGCCTTCTGCCACCCGTACGTCCATGCTAAGGCGGGGACCTTTCGCCTGCAGGCCGATGCACTCCACGGCCAGGTGACGGTAAAGCCTCATCCTTTCCACTTCCGCTTCCCCGGAAACCGCCAAGGCAGTATCCGGGTCGCTTCCGCAGGCCAGCCCTGCTTCCATCAAGGCTTCCGCCACTTCTTCCACACCCGGCCATGCACCGTGTATCTCCACGTAAACCATCCCGGCCCCGCTCTCCATGAGCTCCGGTAGCTTCTGCAAGCGCGGTACAACTTGGCGCGACTTGCGCAGCAACTCCTGGATATGCCGGTCAAGGTACTGCAGGGCCGCCACATAAGCACCGGGCACCTCCACCTTTCTTGCCGCGCGGGCAAAAGCAATCACCTCGCTTTCCGTGGAAAAGAAGAAGATGATGCCCCATTTTTCCTCGGGTTTCTCCTGCAACAGGAGCGTGAGCTCCGTCACCACCCCGAACAGACCTTCTTTGCCAAGGAAAAGGTCCAGCAGGTCCCGGCCCGCCCAAAGCTCGCCCCGCTTGACCAGCCGGCAGGAACCGTCGGCCAGGACCACCCGCACCGCTTCGATGTGCCGGGCGGTATCGCCGTAGTAATGGGCGCACATCCCCCGGGCGCCAAGAGCCGCCACCCCGCCCACGGTAGCCGTTCCCTCGCTGGGATCCGGCGGCCAAAACAGGTTGGTCTTGGCCAGGACCTGCTTTACTTCCTGCAGGGTCACCCCCGGTTCCACCACCAGCTTATTCCCGGCCAATCCCTTTACCTGCCGCAATTTGGTCAGGCTCATCAGGTGCCCTCCCGGCGGTACGGCACCGCCCAAGAGCCCGGTTTTTCCTCCCTGGACCGTCAGGCTCGTCCCGAGATCCCTCATGGTTTTCACGATTTCCTGTACTTCCGTTTCCTTATCGGGAAAGGAGAGGCTTTCCGCCCTGCCCACCAGGCCCGATTCATCGCGCAGGTAGTCTTCGAATTTTTCCGAATAAGGGACCACAAGGCTTCCCATCATCCTACCCCCTCTATCTCCAGCAGTCCCGCCAGCACCGCCCTGTAATCGTCCACCAGCACTACGTCGGCGAGGCGCGTAATGGGCGCCTGCCCGTCAATGTTAATCGCCACGATCAGGTCGCTTTTTTCAATGCCGGCATAAAACGCCGCCGCCCCCGAGGCCCCCACCACCAGGCAGACCTCCGGTCCAATCACCGCGCCGGACACGCCCACCAGGCGCTGCAGGGGAGCCCAGCCGCTCATAGCCACCGGCCGGGTCACTGCGAACTCGGCGCCCAATCTCCTGGCCGCTTCCTCCACCCAGGCCGCGTTTTCCTTGCCGTTCACCCCACGCCCGGCCACCAGGACGAACCGGGCATGGGACAAACCCTCTCCCGTTTCCGCCGGGATAAACTCCCCCGGCTGCCCGCCGGCCTCAAACTCTACCTTTTGCACGACCCGCTGCAGGTCGGGTATGGGCAGGGGTCTCATCCCCCGGGCCAGCACCACGCAGTACGGTTTTTTCTCCAAGGAAAACTCCCCTTGCAGGTGCCCGCTGTACACCGCCTTGCCGAAAACCGCCGCACCGGCAGCGTAACTTGCGCCCACCAGGGAACTGCCCCCCAAGCGGTATGCCAGGCGCACCGCCAGCTCACCGCCGACTTCGCCGGTAAAAAGGTACAGGTCCGAATCGTCTGCCAGCACCTTCAGAATTGGCAGAAAATCCTCCGCCAGATACCCGTCTACCTTGACCAGGATCACCTTTTCCGTAGGCGCGCAGCGCACCAGCTCTTCCCTTTTCTCCTCGTCGCGGTAAAAGAGCACCGTCCGGCCGCCCGGGCCGGCACCATACGCCGCCAGGAAACCGTGCAGTTCCTCGGCCATGGCTCGCGTATCCCCGCTGCAACCGTTTAAAACCACCGTGTATTTCATGGCCTCTCCAGCCTCTCCTTGAGGTAAAGCTCGTAAAGCAGCCGCGCCTTTTCCCGGGCATTTTCGCCTGCCAGGACCTTGCCCTGCCGGCCCTGTTCCTTTTTGACCAGTCGCAGGGGCCGGGCGGCAGGAGACCCCGGGTCATGCGCCACGGCTATGACCTCCACTTCCCGCTTCCCATACTGCAGCTTATCCTTGAGGGTCGGCACCCTGAGATACCCGCCGGTCACATTGCCTACGGCCAGCACCACGGGGGCTTTAACCTCCCGGCGTACCGAGCCGCCGTCCGTCGCCGCCGTTACCATGAGCGTCTCGCCTTCCCGCTCAACCCCGGTCACCTGCCCTATGCACGGCAGGCCCAGCATTTCCGCCAGTAAAAAGGGCGTCTTGCCGTTGTCGCCCACGGCGTTCTGCCGTCCGGCCAGCACCACGTCGAAGGAATGCCGGCGGGCGTACGAGGCCAAAAGCGCCGCCTTGGCCTCCGGGTGGAAGTGCAAATCCTCGCCGCAGTCCAAGCGTACCGCGTGGTCGAAACGTAGCGCATAGAGGTTTTTCAGATACCTGTCCGCGGAACGGTCGGCTATCGTCAAGGCCACCAGCTCCGCCTGGCCCCGGTCCCTGAGCCGCAAGGCCAGTTCCAGTGCGCTCTCGTCGAACGGGTTTAGCTGGGTGGGGACATAGGTGGTATCCACCGCCAGCCCGCCGGTTTTCCAGTCGTCCGGGCTCATCTTATCCAAGTCGGGGACTACCGAAAAGCAAACCAGGATTCTCATTTTTTCTCCAAGGGAATGATGGTGCCGGCATTCATGATCCCGTTGGGGTCAAAGGCTTCCTTGAGCTTCTTCAAGATATAGAACGAGGAGCCGTGTTCCTCGGCGATCCAGGGGGCCCGGTGCTTACCGACACCATGATGGTGGCACATGGTACCGCCGCGCTTCAGGGTTTCTTCCACGATAATTTTCTTGATGGGCAGGTGGTACTTGGTGATCTCTTCCTCAGGCTTGCAATCCACCACATTATAGTAATGCACGAAGTACATGTTGGTACCGTTGATATAGCTGTGGGAGGAGTGCCCGCCTACCAGCGTCATGTCCGGGATCTCGTTGCGGAGCCGTTCCACGCAGGCCTGATAAATGTCGTAAATTTGATCCCAGTTAGCAGCCACTTCCGTCGTGTTGCCGATATTCTTGGTCGCCAGGATCTCCCGGCGCTCTTCCTCCACCCTGGAAACATCCCAGTTCAGGTTTTCAAACCAGACCTGGATGTACTTGCTGTCCACTCTCCTGCACTCGGGGTACTTGGCTACGATCTGCTCGATGGCTTCCGCCGTGGCCTCCGATATCTTTTTGGGTCCTTCCGTCATGAAGATCAGGACACATTTGCCCTCGGCAAAATGGCCGAAGTGGGACTCGGCGTCCGCCTCATCATACAAACGCGCCACCGAGGGACGGTAACCTTCCACCATTACCTCCCTTAAGATCTCGAAGCCGGTTTTCATGTTTTCCAGGGTATAGCCCAGGAAGATGTTATTCTCCGGCATGTACTTGTGGATCTTCACCGTGACCTCGGTAATGAAGCAAAGGGCCCCTTCATTGCCGATAATCACGTGGCGCAGGTCGGGACCGGCTGCCCGCCGCGGCACGTTCTTGATCCTGGTCACGATTCCGCCCGGGAAAACGGCTTCCAGCCCCACGATCATCTCCTCGATGCCACCGTACAGGGTGGAAAACTGGCCGATGCTTCTCGTGGCCGTCAGGCCGCCCATTTGGGCCAATGGTTTTGATTGCGGGGAATGGCCCGTGGTGTAACCCAGTTCCCGCAGGCGGGTTTCCAGGACCTCCAGCGGAACCCCGCACTGGCAGGTGGCCTGCATGTTGTAGGTGTCAATGCTTATGATCTTGTTCATCCTGGACCCGTCCACCACGATGGAGTCCGGGACCACCGTCTCCAGGCCGCCTTCCGTCGCCGAGTGACCGGTGCGCGGCACTACGTTGATACCGTGGTCATTGGCAAACTTCAGTACCTTGGCCACTTCTTCCGTGCTTTCCACGTAAACTACCGCCGCCGGGATCGGCAACGTGAAAACCCCGTGCAGTTCCTCAAAACGCCGGAAACGATCCACGCTGCTGACCTTCAGCACCTGCTCGTCGGTCACCACGCGATCTTCGCCCAGCATTTCTATCAGGTTCCGCACAATTTCTTCCCGTACCATGGTTTTGCCCCTTTCTAGCCGAATAGCGGATAGGCCTTCTTTAATATCTCGTCAGTATAAAGCGTGATTTCCCGGTAAACTTCGTTCATCTTGCCGTAAAACTCCGTGTGCGCCGGCACCGGCATAAACTCATCCCGCACCCGCACCATGGCTGCCACCGCCTCCTCGAAGCCGGGATAAATGCCGGCCGCCACCGCCGCGCAGATGGCCGAGCCCAGGCTGGCCGCCCCGTTGACCACCGTGCGCCGGGCCGGCAGCCCGTACACGTCGGCAAAAACCTGCATGAACAGGTCACCGCTGGAACCGCCGCCGGAGACCATCAGGCTCTCCGGCGCCAGCCCCAGCTCTTTCAGCATAACGTCGGAATGGTTTTTCATGGTGAGGGCGATACCTTCCACCACGGAGCGGTACATGTGCCGCCAGTTGTGCCGGCCGCTGAAGCCAATCATCAGGCCTTTCTTGTAGGGCTTGTCCCCTGGCGCCAGCCAATCCAGCACCGTCATCAGCCCCTCGCTTCCCACCGGCACCTTGGCCGCTTCCCGGTTCAGGTAGTCCTCCACCGAGAGGCCGGCGCGCCTTGCCGCTTCCGCGGGGTCGCTGCCCAAAAGATCGATGAGCCAGCTTACCGTCCACATGCCCCGCCGGATGCCGCCGCTCTCGTACAGGTACCGGTACGGGATGCAAGCCAGGTTGGTGTAAAAGGACTCTGCCTTCTTGATGTGCCTGTCGCCCGGCACCATAGAGGTGATGTAGGTTCCCAGGGACACCAGGATAGTCTTCTGGTCCAACAGCCCGGCCCCCAGGGCTTCCACCGCCTTATCGTTGGCGGTGGCCACCACCGGGATACCGGCCGGGATGCCCGTCTCCTCCGCCACTTCCTCCAGCAGGTAACCGGCAATATCCCCCGGATTCTGCAACTCGAACAGCATCTCCCGCTTGAGCCCGTACTGCCTGATCACTTCGTCCTCCGCGTGCCATTGCCAGGTATCCTTGTCCAGGGGCCACTGGTACTCGCAGTTGGCCGCCGTGTCGCGGAACTGCCCGGTCAGCCTCCCGGTCATGTAGCCGGTAGTGGTGGTGACATAGCGCACCCTGGGGTCGGTGTGCTCGTAAGGTCTGGACAGGCGGATATCCATCCAGCTCTGCACCGGCGACGCCAGCATCCCGTTCTCATCCAGCAGAACGCGGCAGCAGCGTATGGTGCACAAGCCCAACCCCACAATTTCCTCCGGCTTCCCGGGAAAGTTCTTCATGGCTTCCCGGCTGGCCGCCACGAACGAGTCGTACAGGTCGTCGTCGGGGTGTTCCACGAAGCCTTCCGGGGACAGGATCATGGGACGCAAGTCCTTTTTGCCCTGGGCCACCACCCGGCCATACTCGTCAAAGATCACAACTTTGGTGCTCTGTGAGCCGCCGTCCACGCCAATCAAGTACCGCACAGCCACGCCTCCTACCTTACCAGGTATCCCCCGTCCACCACGAGGATGTGCCCGTTCATGTAGTCCGAGGCCTTACTGGCCAGGAATACCAGGGCTCCCATCAGGTCCAGGGGTTCTCCCCACCGGCCCGCCGGTATATGCTCCAAGACCCTGCGGTTAGCCTCCGGATCTTTCCTGGTTTGCGCGGTGATCTCCGTGGCAAAGTAACCAGGCGCCAGCCCGTTCACCTGGATGCCGAACTGGGCCAGTTCGTCGCAATAAGCTTTGGTAAAACCGGCCAGGCCGTGCTTGGTGGCCGCATAGGCCGGTGACCACTGGCCGCCCAGGAAAGAAAACAGGGAGCAGATATTGATGATTTTCCCGCTTCCCTGCGGGATCATCCTCCTGGCGCAAGCCAGCGCCATCTCAAAGGCAGCCGTCAAGTTCACGTTCACCATGAGGTCCCACTCCTGGCGGCCGAACTTCAAGACATCCTTGACATTCTTGCATACGCCGGCGCTGTTCACCAGGATGTCAACGGAGCCAAAAGCATCCACACAAGCTTGCACGATCCTCTCCGGTGCGCCTTCTTCGGTAAGGTCCACCACCATGAACTCCGCGCGCACGCCCTCGGCTTCGATTAAATCCTTGATCGAGGTATCATCAACCAGACTCGGGATGAACACGTTGGCCCCGGCTTTCGCCAGTGCCAGGGAAAAGGCACGCCCCAAGCCGGTATTGCCGCCGGTCACAATGGCATTTTTCCCGTCCAACCTGAAGAAATCCATGTTGAAGCTCTCAATGCCCATCCTAATCTCCTCCTGAAAAACAAAAATGAGAGAAAAGTATATTCCTCGCGGAATTACTTTCCTCTCATTCTCTAGTAATTCACAATTTAAATATAATACTAATTGCTTGAATTGTCAATCACAAGGACCATACATCCTGATTAGTCGAGCAAATGGACGTAGCGCCGGCACCAAGGGCCGCCACCACATCCTCCTTGGTGCACACCAGGCCGCCGGCAATCACGGGAATTTTTACCTTTTCTACCACCCAGGAAATCATCCTGGGCCATCCCGGCAGCACTTCCAGGAAATCCGGCTGGGCGATCTCCAGTTGCTTTTCCAGGTTCTCGTAGGAGAAGGAGTCAACTACGAAATAGCGGTGGATGGCCAACAAGCCCAGGGCCTTGGCGGCCCTGATCATGGCCGCCTTGTTGCTTAAAATACCGTCCGCCTCCGAATTTTTCTTCAAGTACTCCACCACGATTTCCTTGCTGGCAAACCCCTCTATCAGGTCCACGTTGACAAAAACGATCTTGCCGCTCTCCTTCAGCTTCCTCACGATCTCGCCGATGTTCAGCACGTTGCCGTACAGGACAAAAACTATCTGCCCGTCTGCTTCGAGCACGGCTTTTAGGCCGTCATCGTTCTTGATGGCCGGAATGATGGGTTGATCTCCCAGCAATTCCTTGATCCTCTCTTTCATGGCACACCCCGGAACATAAAGGCATAATTGCATGAACTCAAGTCAAGAACACATGAATACAAGGTTACTAAAAGAATTCAACATTTTTTTATGATTCCCTTCAAGAAACGGGATGCATCCCACTTCTTTTCAAGCCGGTTTTTGCGCCCTTTCAGCCGTGGCGGCACCCGCGGCGCCCCAGCACTGTCTTTTGCAATACCCGTAAGGTGTGGCGTTAACACGGAATTCGGGATAGTGGAAACTCCGAATCCTAACATATGACAAACAACCAAAAATAACAACAAAAAAAGCTCCTCGCGGCAGCGAAAATCCTATAATGGACACTGCCTGGCATAAGAGGAGCAGTTCTTTCGTCAAGCGGTTTCTTCTTTTTTCTTTTTGCGGTTCTCGGAAAGAAGCAGCGGTTCCTCCCTGCGGAGCACTACATCCTTGGTGATCACGCACTTCGTCACATCTTTCCGTGAAGGAAGCTCATACATGACGTTCATCATGATGTCCTCAATGATGGATCTGAGTCCCCGCGCGCCGGTTTCTCGCTTGATAGCTTCCTGGGCGATGGCTTCCAGGCTGTCCGGCTTGAACTCCAGTTCCACCCCGTCCAGCTCAAACAGCTTCTGGTACTGCTTCACTAAGGCGTTTTTCGGTTCCGTCAGGATCCGGACCAGAGCCGCCTCATCCAAAGCATCCAAGGTCACGATCACCGGCAGCCGGCCCACAAACTCGGGGATCAAACCGTATTTCAGCAAGTCTACGGGTAAAATATGCCGCAAGATTTCGCCGATAGGTTTATCGCGCTTGCCGACGATCTCCGCCCCAAAGCCCAGGGATTTCCTACCGATCCGGTTTTGGATGATTTTATCCAGGCCGTCAAAGGCACCGCCGCAGATGAACAGGATGTTGGTGGTATCCAGTTGGATGAACTCCTGGTGCGGGTGTTTCCGCCCACCTTGCGGGGGCACGCTGGCGATGGTTCCTTCCAGGATCTTTAACAATGCCTGCTGCACACCTTCGCCGGACACGTCCCTGGTAATGGAGGGATTCTCCGACTTGCGGGCGATTTTGTCGATCTCATCGATGTAGATAATGCCTTTTTCCGCCTTCTCAATGTCATAATCCGCCGCTTGAATGAGCTTGAGGAGGATATTCTCCACATCTTCGCCCACATAGCCGGCTTCCGTCAAGGAGGTAGCATCGGCAATGGCAAAAGGAACATTGAGGATGCGGGCCAAGGTCTGGGCCAGCAATGTCTTGCCGCTCCCCGTCGGCCCGATCATGATGATATTGGACTTCTGGAGCTCCACGTCATCAATCTTCATACCCAGATTGATGCGTTTATAGTGGTTATAAACGGCCACGGCCAAAGCCTTTTTGGCGTCCTCCTGGCCCACCACATACTGGTCCAGTATTTCTTTGATCTCCACCGGCTTGGGGATTTCCCCCATATCCATGCCGAACTCTTCGCTGAGCTCTTCTTCAATGATCTCATTGCAGAGTTCGATGCATTCATCGCATATATAGACGCTTGGACCTGCCACCAGTTTTTTCACCTGGTCTTGAGGTTTGCCGCAAAAAGAGCATTTTAGCTGCCCTTTTTCATCGGTATATTTGTACATAATGTCACCCCGCCTGTGTTATTTGCGAAGCTCATCACGACGAGTAATTACTTCATCGATTATACCGTACTCCTTGGCTTCCATGGCGGTCATGAAAAAGTCCCTGTCAGTATCTCTAGCAATTTTTTCCAAGGGCTGGCCGGTACGCTCCGCCAAAATTCTATTCAAATGATCTCGCATCCTCATGATGCGCTTGGCATGAATCTCAATATCCACCGCCTGTCCTTGGGTACCTCCCAAAGGTTGGTGAATCATGATTTCACTGTTGGGCAATGCTTTCCGCTTGCCGGGTGAACCGGCGGCCAACAAGAAAGCACCCATGCTGGCCGCTAAGCCAACACAGATGGTGCAGACATCCGGGCGAATGTACTGCATGGTATCATAGATAGCCATCCCAGCAGTAATGGAGCCGCCGGGACTGTTGATATACAGGTTAATATCTTTATCGGGATCTTCAGCTTCCAGGAATAACATCTGGGCAATAACCAGGTTAGCTACATGATCGTCAATGGGACTGCCCAGGAAGATGATGCGGTCTTTCAGCAGCCTGGAATAGATGTCATAAGCTCTTTCCCCGCGGTTGGTCTGTTCTACCACAATCGGTACCAGAACTGACATAGTATCGACCTCTCTCTCTCCTTAGATTATTCAGCTGCTTCTGCTTTCTCCTCGGACTCCCCAGCTTTTGCCTCAGCAGCTACCTCTTTTACATTGGCTTCCCGGATCAAGAACTCGATGGTCTTCTCCGTGACAATATTTTGCTTCAGATCCTCCAACCTGTTGTGCAGCAGCATATTCCTGCGCACGTCCTCGATATCCTGTTTCATGGCTTCGGCAACCCTTTGCAGTTCCTTTTCCACATCTTCATCGCCAGCCTGGATGTTCTCCTGCTTGGCGATGGCTTCCAGGGTCAACTGGGCCAGCACGATTTCCCGGGCCCTTTCCCGGAACTCTTCCCTGAATTCTTGCTCGTTCTTGCCCAAGAACTGCATGTACTGCTCCAACTTCAACCCCTGCATCTCCAGATTATAGCTGAGATCGCCAATCATGTAATCAATTTGACGTTCAATGAGCACTGGTGGGATATCCACCTGCACATTGGCCGCAGCCTTCTGCACTACTTGTTCCCGCACGGCTACGTCGCTGCGCCGGTCGGCCTGTTCCTGCAGTTTTTGCTTAGCATCGGCTTTCAGCTCTTCCAAGGTATCGAATTCACTGATGTCCTTGGCAAACTCATCATCCAAGGGAGCCAGTTCCTTCCTGCGGACGCTCTTTACTTTAACCTTAAACACCGCTTCCTTCCCGGCATACTCCTCGTGATGGTAGTCCTCCGGGAAAGTGACGGTGATCTCTTTTTCCTCACCGATTTGCATCCCTACCAGCTGTTCTTCAAAGCCGGGGATGAAGCTGCGGGAGCCGATACGTAAGGTATAATCCTCCCCTTTTCCTCCTTCAAAGGCTTCGCCGTCCATGAAACCTTCAAAATCGATGACCGCCAGGTCATCGTCTTGCACATGCCCCTCCTCCAGGGTTTTCAACTGGGCATGACGTTCCTGGAGGGACTTGAGGTACTGATCCACATCCTCGTCGGTGACGGTCACCACCGGTTTTTCCACTTCCAACCCTTTATATTGACCTAAGGTAACCTCAGGCATCACGGTCACTTGTGCACGGAAAATAAAAGGCTTTCCTTTTTCTAACTGGACGATTTCCACCTCAGGCCGGTCAATGGGTTCAATCGCCGTTTCCTTCACTGCATCAGCGTAAGCACCGGGAAGCAAGCCGTCTGCAGCCTCTTGGTAGAGGATTTCAGACCCAATATATCTTTCCAGGATGGCTCTGGGAACCTTCCCTTTCCGGAAGCCGGGAATGGCATACTTATGTACCAGTCTCCGGTAAGCTTGCTCGGCAGCTTTTTCTAATTCCTCAGCATCCACCTCCACTTCCAGAACCATCTGGTTGCTCTCTATCTTTTCCACGTTGGCTTTCATTTATGCTCCCCCTGTTCATATTCATTTATATGTAATATTTTTTTAAAGCGTACCCTGTTCCTCTTGATCTATCCTTTTTCGCCTCTATTATACCATTTCCTGCTCAGCGCCCGCGTAAAATCACTCTAATAATAGAATAACACCTCGGACAGTCAGGACTGCCGAGGCTTGTCGAAGCACACCCCATAAATTAGAAATGGAGCGGAAAACGGGATTCGAACCCGCGACCCCCGCCTTGGCAAGGCGGTGCTCTACCACTGAGCTACTTCCGCTCGACAAACAGGACCTCTTAACGAACTCAATTATAACCTGTCCAGTCTTGCCCTGTCAAGCGTTTTTCCTCAATTATCTTTTCGATAGGGAATATTTAAGAGTTCCGGCACCGTTACAAACTGGTACCCTTCCTTCTTTAAGGTGGTGATAATCACCGGCAATGCCTCCACGGTACCGCTCAGATCCTCACCTGGCCCCCCCGCGGAATGCTGCAGGATGATGGCCCCATTGCGGATATTTTCCAAAATATTGGTCCGCACTTGTTCCCCGCTCAAGCCCTTCCAATCCAGGGAATCCACATTCCAAGCGATGATATAATAGCCGAGATTCGCCACTTGTTTCACGTTCTCCCGGTTTAAGGAGCCGTAAGGGGAGCGGAACAATTTCATCTTGTAACCCGCCACTTTTTCCACGAGACTTTCTACCTTTAGAATTTCCTCTGCAATCCTGGCCTCATCCAGTTTCATGAGATCAGGATGATTCCAGGTGTGGTTGCCGATGATATGGCCCTCATCGGCCATTCTTTTCAGCACCCCTTGATCAACTTCGGCTCTTTTGCCGATGACGAAAAAAGTAGCTTTAACATCATGCTCTTTTAAAA
>DULZ01000048.1 GCA_012840125.1 Clostridia bacterium
CCCGGTAGACCAGGGAACCGCACGCCACCGCCACCAGCGTCCGCAGCAAAGTACGGGTCCCCACCAGCATTTCACCGATGATCACCGCCGCCAGACCGGCTACGATGGTACCGACGCCCATGCCGATATCGGCAAAGCCCTGCAGCTGCGCAATTACCGCCCCCGTCAGGGCCACCAACCCGTTGCCCAGGCTTAAACCGATGATTTTCATGGCATTCACGTTAACGCCCAAGCTCTTGATCATGGTTTCATTGTCGCCGGTAGCTCTAAGAGCCAGTCCCAGCTCCGTCTGGAACAACCAATACAGGAGCACCAACACCACTACCACTAGTAGCAGGCCAAACAGCAGCCACTGGTACTGGGACGGCACCCCCAGGACAGCCAGGTCATCTGCCACCGTATCCGTTCCCAGCAAGGGCAGGTTGGCCCGGCCCATAATTCTCAGGTTAACGGAATAGAGGGCCGTCATGGTCAAGATGCCCGCCAGGATGGGGGTGATTTTGAAATGGGTGTGGAGCACCCCGGTAACCACTCCGGCGACCGCCCCGACCACCAGGGCCGTCACCAATCCCAGCCAGGGACTGTACCCGGCGGTAATGAGGACGGCGGCAATCGCCGCCCCCAAAGGATAGCTCCCGTCCACCGTTAAATCAGGGAAATCCAGGATGCGAAAAGTCACATATACTCCTAACGCCATTACTCCGAAAATCAGCCCAAGTTCTGCCGCGCCAATTAGTATCTTGATGATCAAAGGATTTCACCTCAAACTAGTTCTCTATAATTTCCACCGCTTGATCCAGTATGCTTTGCGGGATCTCAATGCCCACCTGTGCCGCGGCACTCAAATTGACGATAACTCCCAGGTCTGCTTGGGTTTCCACCGGGATCTCAGCCGGCTCGGCCCCGGCCAGAACCTTCAGGGCCTGCTCACCGGTCTGTCTCCCCAACCGGTAGTAGTCCACACCGACAGTAGCCACGCCGCCTCTGGCTACCGAATCCCCTTCACCGGGGAACATGGGAATCCGGTTTTCGTAAGAAACTTTCACCACCGCTTCCAAGGCGGACACCACGGTGTTGTCCGTCGGCACGTAGATGGCGTCTACTTTCCCAACCAGGGATTGGGCCGCTTGCAGCACTTCGCTGGAATTCGTCGGGGTGGCTTCCACCACCGTCAAGCCGTGCTCGGCGGCATATTGCTTGACTTCTTCAGCTTGAACAATGGAGTTTTGTTCCCCGCTGTTGTAAATCAAGCCAATTCGCTGGAGCTCCGGCAGCACCTGCCGCACAAAATCCAATTGGGCCGCAATGGACACATAATCCGAGGTGCCGGTCACATTACCGCCGGGCCGTTCCAAACTCTCCACCAGGCGAGCGGACACCGGATCCGTCACTGCGGTAATGAGAATGGGAATATCTTTCGTGGCATTGGCCATGGCTTGGGCCGTCGGGGTAGCAATCGCCAGGATCAGGTCCGGCTGGTCCTGGGCAAACTGCTGGGCGATGGACTGGGCGATGGTCATATCTGCCTGGGCATCCTTGTGGACCACCTGTAGATTAACGCCTTCCTCGTAGCCGTTCTCTTTCAGCACATCAAGAAACCCTTGCCGGGCGGCATCCAA
Organism: Clostridia bacterium; assembly: GCA_012840125.1. Lineage (NCBI taxonomy): Bacteria > Bacillati > Bacillota > Clostridia > Clostridia bacterium. The sequence continues at coordinate 1,620 of DULZ01000048.1, forward strand.
AGACGGATGTGCGACAAATTGGATGATTCCCAAAGTTACCAATTTTTGTTCTTCTTGAATTCCTTCCGGAGCCCCGCCCGTATTGTCCCCCGGCGTACCGGTACTGGAAGACTGACCGCCGCAGCCGGCCACACCGAATAACGCCAAACCTAACACCATCATGCAAACCAGGATCCTGCGTACTTTAAGAGACAGTCTAAGCATGTTCATGTTCCTCCTTTATCATCGGCTAAACTGGGTTTATGTCAAGCAGATCAATCCCTGTGATGAGACTTCCTCCCCCCTCACCCCCTTAACGCATGAATGAACTTCACACCCGGGTTATGTTCTCACTTTGTAAAGATGGTAACAATAAGAAAAGGCTTTTCGTCCCCTTAGGGACGAAAAGCCTTTCTTTTCGCGGTACCACCCTAGTTGACAGCACATGCTGCCCCCTTTGTGCAAGGTACGGGATTGCTCCGATACCCCTTCCTTGTAACGGCGGAAACCCGGCTAAGGCTACTCATCGGTTCACCCTAGCAGTTTAGAAGGGAACTTCGATTAGCTTCGTAATGAAGGTGCTTCCAGTCACGACACCTTCTCCCTGGAATACTCCACTAACCTACTTTCCTTCCGCATCACTTTTCACAATTTTAGCCTAACTGTCACGCTTGGTTAATAGTATAGAACCGATGGCCCATCCTGTCAAGACTCCGGCCGGGAATTTCACGCCTGGCCCCCGGCCGCTACTTCTTGCCAAATACAACCAAGTCCCCGGTGACCGTGTTTCCTGCCAAGCCGTTCTTGTAACGGTTGGCCGCCTGGTTTACAATTAAACTGACAACCGTTAAAGGAGGAATGATGCTTGAAGGGGAAAGGGCTCTTAATTATCATTATCGCACTGCTCCTCTTGGTAATCCTGCCCGTTTTCGGCAGCTACAACAGCCTGGTGGCGCTGGAAGAACAGGTCAACAACCGGTGGTCCCAAGTGGAAAACCAGCTCGCCCGGCGTGCTGATTTGATTCCCAACCTGGTAGAAACGGTTAAGGGCTATGCCGCCCATGAGAGCGCTATCTTTACCGAAATCGCCGATGCCCGGTCCCGTTTGATCGGTGCGGGCAATGTGGCAGAAAGAATTGAAGCGGAAAACCAATTGTCCGGCGCCCTGTCCCGGCTGCTGGCAATTGCGGAAAACTACCCCAACTTAAAGGCAGATGCCAATTTCCGCCAGCTGCAAGATGAATTGGCCGGTACGGAAAACCGCATTGCCGTGGCTCGCAAGGATTACAATGATGCCGTCACCGCTTACAACACCCGGATCCGCCGCTTCCCGACGGTGCTTTTTGCCGGGTTGATGGGCTTTACACCGAAAGTCTATTTTGAAGCCCCTGAAGGTGCCCAGCAGGCTCCGATCGTGGACTTCAGCACCAACTAAAAGAGGGGAAGTGGCATTCTTGCGGAAAAACAGCCTGCTGATCGCTATACTGCTGGTTCTTAGCCTGACCGGTGGGGCCCTGGCGGCTCCGCCGGTCCCCCCGGCCCCTAATCCGGCCCGGCCGGTGAATGATTTTGCCGGGATGCTGGAGCCGGATCACATCAGTCGCATGGAAGGGGTGGCCCTGGCCCTGAAAAAAGCCAGCGGTGCCGACCTGGTGGCAGTAACCGTGGATAACTTAGGCGGGTACACCATCGAGGAATATGCTTTGGAATTGTTTCGTACCTGGGGCCTGGGAGACAAGGAGCAGCATAACGGGGTGCTGCTGCTGGTCAACAAAGAGAACGTTTTGGCCGACCGGAGCGGTCGGGTGCGCATCGAGGTAGGCTACGGCCTGGAAGGTGCCATTCCCGATGGGAAAGCCGGGCGGATCCTGGACGAATATGTACTGCCGGCCTGGGCTAAAGGCAGTTTCAGTGAAGGTATTTACCATGGTTATATGGCCCTGGCGGCAGCCATTGCGGAGGAATACGACATCGATTTGAGCCGGGCGGAGGAACTGGCCGGGCTCAGTGATTATCAAACGGCTCCGGAAGACGAGCTCTCCTTGGGAACAATTATCGTCATTTTAATTATTATCCTGATCATTGCCGGCCTGCAGTCCCAACAAACTCGCAGGCGTCCACCCCGCCGCCGTTCCTTCTACGACGACGATCACTGGGGCGGCCCCTTTATCAGCGGGGGCGGTTTCGGCCGCGGCGGTTTCGGCGGTGGCGGCTTTGGCGGTTTTGGCGGCGTTTCCTCGGGCGGCGGGGGAGCCAGCCGTTAGGCCAGCCCCAACCAGCGAACCACTTGTGTAAGCAGGAAACAGAGACCGAGGCCTACCCCGGTAGGGATGACGAAGGCCAGGGCAGTCCATTTCCTGCTTTTTGTTTCTTTCAGGATCGTTAACAGCGTAGTGCCGCAAGGAAAATGAAACAGGGAAAACAGCATCACATTGACGGCGGTGAGCCAGGTCCAGCCCTGCCGGACTGCCAGCAATTCGCGCAACTCGCTGATACTTTCCATCTCCATTAAGCTGCCGCCGGCCAGGTACCCCATCAATATCAACGGCACCACAATCTCATTGGCAGGCAGCCCTAAAATGAATGCCAGCAAGATGATCCCATCCAAGCCGATGGCCCGGGCAAAAGGATCCAACCAACCTGCCGCATGCTGGAGTAACGGAACGCCGCCGGCGTCAATATTGGCCAGCAGGTAAATGACCAGTCCCGCAGGCGCTGCCACCAGCACCGCTCGGCCAAGGACAAAGATGGTACGGTCCAAGAGGGAACGAACAATGACTTGCCCAAGCAGGGGTTTGCGAAAGGGAGGCAGTTCCAAGGAAAAAGTAGACGGGACGCCCTTTAACAACGTTTTACTGAGCAAGTGGGAAACCAAGAGAGTCACCGCCATGCCCAGTAATACCACGGCCAGCACGATCATGGCTACGCCCAGGCTCCCCAGAGTCCCTGCCAAGAAGAGAGTGGCCATCAGGATCAAAGTGGGAAACCGGCCGTTGCAGGGGACGAAATTGTTCGTGAGAGTGGCAATCAACCTTTCCCGCGGCGAATCAATGATGCGGCAAGCCACCACCCCGGCCGCATTGCAGCCGAAGCCCATGCACATGGTCAAGGCTTGTTTGCCGTGAGTGCCGCATTTTTTGAATAGATAATCCAGGTTAAACGCCACCCGGGGCAAGTAACCGAAATCTTCCATCAAAGTGAACAGGGGAAAAAAGATGGCCATGGGCGGCAGCATCACCGAGACCACCCAGCCTAAAGTGCGGAAGATCCCTAAGACCAACAGGTTCACCAACCCTGCCGGAACGTGAAGCCAAGTCAGCAGCCTTAACAACCCCTCTTCCCCGTAAGCGAAAAGTCTAGCCAGCATTTCCGACGGGTAGTTGGCTCCCACAATGGTGATCCAAAAGGCCAGGCCCAGCAAAAAAACCATGGTGGCAAAACCGGTGACCGGTGCCGTCAAAAAGTCGTCCAGCTTGGTCTCCCAGGTCTTCTCCGGGTTAGTTTTTCTCACGGCCTTGCGGACAATCTCCTCTGCTTCCCGGTACAAAGCCGCTACCACCCGGTCCCTGACATCGTTGGCATCGGACAGGTACCCTGCTCTCATGTTCACCCCTCCAGCACCGCACGGAAAGAACAGGCTTTCCCTGCTGCCCCAGGCTGCGGCAAATGAGCCAAAATGGTCCCGTCCCCTTCCAGGAGCCTTAACGCCAGCCATCTAGGGTTAATGTTGGGATAAGCATTTAACGGGAGTTCCCGCTGCAGCGCCTCCACCGCCGCTTCCAGGGAGGGATCGTACTTTACCTGACGCGGGTTAGGCTGGAGACTACCCGTCGACACCCGGTAAATGGTCTCTTTTAACGCCGCCAGACCCATCCCGTTTCTGGCCGCCGTGCCCACCACCGGTACACCTAACTCCCGGCTGAGTATTTCCAAATCAACGGTAATGCCTTTCCGCTTTGCTTCATCCAGCAGGTTCACACAAACCACAACCCTGGGCGTGATCTCCAGCACTTGTAACACCAGGTTTAGATTGCGCTCCAAGCACGTTCCATCGGTCACCACCACCGTGACATCGGGGTGGGCAAAACAGATAAAATCCCGGGCTACTTGCTCTTCCACCGAATTGGCAAACAAAGAATAGGTGCCCGGTAAATCGATCAACGTGTACTGCCGTCCCCTGTATTGATAATATCCCTGGGCTTTTAGGACGGTTTTGCCGGGCCAATTACCCGTATGCTGGTGCAGCCCCGTTAACCCATTGAAGATGGTGCTCTTTCCGGTATTGGGATTGCCTGCCAGGGCAACCACCGGTCCCGGTTCATCCATCTTGCCGGTTTGTTCCTTCCAAATATTCATACCCGTACAATGTTTGGATAATCCCATCCTCTCTTTCTCCTCCCTCAAGACATTTGAGTGCCAGGCATCAAGGGGATAAGTCTCCCACCAGAATAAAGCCGGCTTCCTCCCGGCGCAGTGCCACCACCGCACCTCGCACCAGGTAAGCCGTGGGATCGCCCCAAGGCGCCCGGCGCACGACGGTAACTATCGCACCGGGCACAAAGCCTAAATCTAACAGCCGCCTTCTTAACAGGCCGGGAGCAGTCAGCTCTGCTACCCGGGCGGGTTTGCCGGCCGGCCATCGATGCAATGGCGTGATCATGCTTTTCGTCCTTTCTCTCCGGGTAATATAGCGGCGGGAAATAAAGTTACCCGCCGCTAACTTAATCCATCATATGAAAAAGCCCGGCAGGGAGTTACTGCCGGACTTATGGCCGTCAATAATAACGGCCACCGGTGTGCACCGGGGCTGAATGGGAGTAAAATTATGAGAGCAAGGGATCCCCTGACGGAGCTCAATCACCAAGCGCAGGAGATGGGGCTGTGTTTCCGTGGCGCCTCAGCTAGACCGTAAAAGCTATCTGGACCCGATAAGATGACATGTAAATGCCGGCTTAACAAAAAACTGTGCCCGGCCACCAAGTGCCGCCGGGTTATACCTCCCATACCATGAGACCCAGGTGGCTTTTCACTTCTTCTTTCACCAAGCCGTCCACCGCTTCTTCCTCCAACACTTCCCGGATGACCTGCCAGTAATGGCCGGGCAAATCATTGAACCTGGCAAACCAGTCGCACATCCTGGCCTCCATCACGGCAATAGGTTCAATGTTTTCCCAATTACTGGCGATAAACTTCAGGTGCGGATAATAGCCCATCGTATACAAGTAATTCCACGGCAAGAAAACATCCATCGCGTGCAGGTTCCTGGCCCTGCCCATCAGCCTTTGCCAGATTTTATGCTGCAGGTTGTTTTTTCTTTCCCCGGCGAATTTACTCAAATAGCAATGTTTTCGGGAAGCGGCCATCATCTTCCTTAAGGTGGGAACATCTTTCACCCCGGGTACCACGGAAGCGAACACCAGGTCAAACTTGCCCCGCCATCCTAAGGCGTCCAGGTCCACATCTTCCCAGGGAACCGCCATATAACTGATATTTCCTAATCCCTCAGCTTCCGCTCTGGTTTTCACAATCTCCAGCATTTGGGGCGCAGGGTCCAGCGCCACCACCTCTTTGGCCACCTTAGCCATGGGTATCGTATAGTTGCCCGGCCCCGAGCCAATATCCAATATGGTGGCTCCCGCGAGATCGACGCCACAATCGGCTAGGAAACGAAAAACCGCTTCCCGCTTGGCGATGTTGTTCTGGTTACGGGCGGTGTTCTCGGCAAACTGCTGTGCTCGATTATTCCACATGGCAATGGATTTATCCCGGTCCAGGGGCTGCTTTTGTTGGGGATCGCTGTTATGCCATAATTCTTCCCAAAATGCCGCCTGTCTTACCTTATCTAACATGCTGTCTTTGAGGTCCATGTCTTCCCCTCCAATGCCGTAACTGAGATTGCCGGCAGCGCCATCCGGGCCCTAAAGCATGCCAACCGGAAGCAGCTGGTACCGGCCTTTAACTATAAGGATGCCCAGGAGTACCGGAAGCCAGGTAGGATGACCCTTCCTAGTTTCTGCAACAGTCCCGTCATCTCCTGCCGCCTGACGAGGTCAAGGGCAGAGGTAGGCTCGCTACGGGTGGGCACGCTTGCCTGCCAGGTAGAGGAGCCTTCTTACCAAGCCGATGGCCAGGGAAAAAAGGGTTGCCGTATCTGCTTGCATGGTAGCCGTGGTATTAAAAAGAATCGTGCTGTGGGCAGGGAACTCCTCATCACCTTCCCAGAGGCCAATTTGCAGCACAATCCTGGGCAGCACGGCAAAACGATATCCCACATCCCCCAAACTCACCGGCCGGCCTCCTAACTTAGGTGCCACCTGTTGAAACGCTTTTAAATCATTGCCAAATCCCTTGGCTAAAGCCTCAATGGCTTCCGGGATGAAGACGTTCCAGTGGTGGGGCGCCGCCGACAGCTCTTTGAAGGTCTTCCATTCGTCCCTTTCCTGCACTGCCACCGCATTAACCAGGTAGTTCAAGAGCACAATCTGGTCTTTCACCGGCACTGCTTGCCCGGTGGTCTTATTGCTGATTTCCCCGCCGGGATAATTGATCTGTATTTCCTCCCCGTAGTAAGGAAGCACAAACACTCCTCCCCCATCCCGGGCCATAAACGCGGCACCACTGGTTTCCGCCAGCTGCTCCGGATTCGTTACCCGGCGAAAGACCTCTAGGATTTCCTGCCGTGCCTGCAGGTGGCCTAGAGCGGCATTGGTTAAGTTTTCAGCCACAAGTTATCCCCCCTCAGTCTTTTTAATTGACTTCTATCATTTTTGTAAAATACCTTCAATCTTAGTTAATATTCTTACTATTTGCTGTTATTGATCTTGCTCAATTGTTGCCGCCGGCCGGCCTCTGCCGGCAGTAAAGATATTTGTCTTTAATGAATATGTTTAGACTAACAGCAAGAAAAAAACCAAGGAGGCCCCCATGAACCACAAAGACAAATTCCATACCGTGCGCGGTTACGCCCTGCAGAATCAAGGCAGTCAAGACCTCACGCCCAGTATGGAAGATTACCTGGAAATGATTTACCGGTTGTCCCGAGACAAAAAGTATACCCGGATCAACGATTTGGCGGTGGCTCTCAACGTCCAGCCGCCCTCGGCCACCAAAATGGTCCGGAGGCTGGCCAAAGCCAATTACCTGAAATACGAACGGTACGGCGCGGTGGAATTAACTCCGAAAGGGGAAGAGATGGGTGCCAAGCTGCTGAAACGGCATCAAACCCTGGAATCTTTTTTTCGCTTGCTGGGAGTCACGGAAAACCTGCTGAAGGATACGGAAAAGATCGAACACAGTCTCAGCGAGGAAACCTTGAACTGTATTTCCGTCTTTATGGAATTCACCAGGACCCACCCGGAAATCATCAAGCTGTTCCACCAGTACTTGCAGGCAAACAAGCACAAACTTAAGACCTGAATCAGATTTTAGGTTCAATATGAATGGAGACAGACGCCCCTAGTTTCCTGCTGATCCTTTCCTCCACCAGATCACTGATTTGGTGGGCTTCCACCACATCCAGCTCCGGGGCCACTTCCAAGTGGGCCGTCACATATTGCCTGGGGCCGTACTCATGCAGTTCAATGCGATGGATACCTAAAACTCCTTCGACCTCCATGGCACAGTCTGTGATCGCCGCCACCATTTCTTCCGGCGGCCTGCGGCCCAGCAGCCGGTCCGAACAGTCCTTGCCGATCTCGTAAGCGGTAAACAGGATCAGCCCGGAAACGATTAAACCCAGGACAGCATCCACCCTCGGGTAACCCAGCAACACTCCTAACAGTCCTATTCCCACCCCCAGGGAAGCAAAGGCATCGGTCCGGTGATGCCATGCATCTCCCAGCAGGGCAGCGGAATCAATCTTTTCCGCCAGGTACTTGGCAAACCGGTACATCCATTCTTTGATCAAGGCGGAAATCAGGATCGCTCCCATCACCAGCAGGTTATAATCCACCGCTTGCGGCCTCAGCAGCCTTTCAACGGATTCCTTGCCAAACTCCAACCCCACCAATCCCAGCAAGACGGCAATGATGAGAGTAGCAATCTGCTCCGCCCGGCCGTGGCCAAAAGGATGTTCATGGTCCCCGGGTTTGCTGGCCACCTTGAAACTCACCAGCACAATGGCGGAAGTAATAACGTCGGCCAGGGTGTGCACCGCATCAGCAATTAAGGACACACTGTTTATAATGAGGCCGAAGAACAGCTTCATCCCAAACAGCAGGATATTGACCAGGATACTGACCCAGCCCTCTAAAAACCCGTATTTCTTTCTTACCTCTGGAGCATCCACCTGCTCGTAATCTTTCACAAAAAGCCGGAGTAAGAAATCGGCAGACCACTTCCACACAATCATTTCCCCCCTGGGACAAAAAAAGCTGTGGGGTAACCCAATCCCACAGGTTGAATGACTCCTGCACGGCTACACCACTCACGGCCCGCCTGCAATTAATCATCATAAAGTACAACGTTATATTATTGTACGTTAGTACCGCCCCATTGTCAACTCACACCGCCCTCGAGCTTGCGAGCCTGGTGCAGCAGCCTCCGGCTCAGGTCAATCCCGATCATATATAAGGTGGCCGTATCCAACTGCATCACACAGTTCTCATTAAATAGTATATTGGCCTGCGGCGGGAACTCCTCATCTCCGGCCCGCAAAATCACCTGCAGATCAATCCTGGGCAGTACGGCAAACTCATACCCTTGATCACCGGCGGCGATGCGCCTGCCCCCTAAGGCCTCGGCCGCCGAGGCGAAAGCGTCTAAATCATGACCGAAGCCCTTCACCAGCGGTTCCAGGGCCTCAAGCACAAAAGGGGCCCAGTGATGATATCCCTGGGGCAGGTCCTTAAAGGTTTTCCATGCCTCTCCCTTCGGCACGGGAACCGCTTGCGCCATGTACAGCAGGATGCATGTCTGCACACTGGCAGGCACCCGGGCTGTTTCATCCGCAGCGGCTGTAATCTTACCTTCGGGATAAGAAATATAGTAATCCGCACCGCAATAGGTAAGGACAAAGCGCCCTTTTTCCCCGCCTGGATCCCCTTGGAAAGAAGCGCCGGTGTTCTCCGCCATCCGGTGCGGGTTGGGCTGCTTTTGAAATTGTCTTAAGGCCTCCTCATAGGCAGGCCGCCAGTTACCCGGCACATCATTCATTCTTTCTACCCCCTCATGCTTTCATGATGAGCAGGGCCAAAGGACGTTCAGCTTTCCAACTTCTTGATCAACTTAGCTACATTACCGGCAAATCTTTTTGCTACTTCAAAGCCCTCGGTGTCATTGAGCGCTTCCCCGGGATTCCTGCCGAACACAATATTCCAATAAGTGGAGCCGGGGACGATCATTTCATTAATGAAATAAAACATCAGCATTTCCTGGTAACTGCTGGTCAGTCCGCCCCTCCGCCCGACAGCAATGGGCCCCCCGACCTTCCAACTGAGCCAGCGGCCGTTATGGCCGGACACCATACCAATGCGCTGCAGGGCGGACATTAAATCGCCCCGTGCCGTACCGAAGTACACCGGCGCGCCTACAATGAGACCCTGCGCCTCTTTTACTTTTTCCATAATCTCATTCAAGCCGTCGTCCAGGGAACATTTGCCCAGTTCCCCGCACCTGTAACAAGCAATACAGGAGCGAATCTGCTTATTATGCAGGGAGATGATCTCCGCTTCCAAACCTTCCTGCCGGATGACCTCACCGCAAGCTTCCAGTACCAGCATGGTGTTTCCCTTTGCCCTCGGGCTTCCTGACAGCAAAATAACTTTAGCCAATGTGATTCCTCCTTTAACCTCATGGGGCCCGGTTAGCTTAAACTCCATATCCGCCTTAACCGGCCCACCGGCTGCGGCGTTCTTCCAAGTATCGTTTCATTTTTCTCGGACCCATGGCATTAAACACGTCTCCCGCTTCCAACCAGCCCTTACGGGCCATCAACACTCCATAAAAGGTATGATCCAGGTCCTCTACCCGGTGGGCATCCGGATTGATGCTCACCTTCACACCCAGTTCTTTCGCCCGCCGGAAATACCGCCAATCCAGGTCCAGTCTTGCCGGTGAAGCGTTGAGCTCCACCGCCACCTGGTATTGACGCAAAGCCGCCAAAACCGCTTCCATATCCACCCGGTACCCTTCCCTGGCCAACAGCAGCCGGCCGGTGGGATGGCCGAGAATCGTCACCGCCGGGTGGGAAACGGCCTTCAATAACCGTTCCGTTAGATCTTTGCCCGGCTGGAAATGATGCACGGAAGCGATGACGAAATCAAACAAAGCCAAGATTTCATCATCGTAATCCAAGGAGCCGTCGGCCAAAATGTCAGCCTCAATACCTTTGAAAATCAGGATTTCCGGGTACTTTTCCTGCAGGGACCGGATTTCCTCATGCTGGCGGCGGATATCGGCCTCTTTTAATCCCCCGGCATAAAAAGCCGATTGGCTGTGGTCAGCAATCCCGATGTAGCGGTAACCCTTTTGCACCGCCCCGGCCACCATCTGCTCCAGGGTATGGCTGCCGTCACTGTAGTCCGTATGCACATGGAAAACGCCTTTGATGTCTGTCATTTCTACTAAATGAGGCAGTCTTCCTGCCAGGGAGGCTTCAATTTCTCCCAGGTTTTCCCGGAGCTCGGGAGGAATATAATCCAGGCCCAGGGTCCGGTATAACTCCTCTTCATGGCCGCACCGTAATAACTCATCTCCGTGAAAGATGCCGTACTCATTGACGGTCAGCTTCATGTTTTTCGCCAGCTCCTCCAGCGCCTCAAGATGAGCGCGGCTGCCGGTACAATGGTGCAGGGCATAGACAAACTGGTGCGGTTCGACCACCAGCAAATCCGCCGTGATCCCGCTTTGGAGCTTCACCCTGGCCCTGGCATCTTCCCGGGCCACTACCTCTTCCACTTGCGGCAGTCCAATGAAATAGGCCGTTACCTGCGCCGGCTCCCGGGCACCGGCCACCAGGTCCACATCCTTCACAATTTCCCCGGCCCGCCTGATACTGCCGGCAATTTCGGCCTCCACTACCCCCGCATGGTTCTTCAATTCATCCAGCATTTCCACAGCTTGGGACCAGGCCTCATCCAGCCGGTAATGCCCCTGAAACCGTTTCAGGTATTCGATCCCGGCCAGCAGTTTCTCCTGGGTCTTGGCCCCAAACCCTTTGAGGGTGATTAAACGGTTTTCCTTACAGGCATATTCCAATTCACCGATACTGGTGATGCCCAATTCCCGGTATAGAACCCTGGCCTTTTTCGGTCCTAGGTTCGGTATTCTTAACAACTCCAGCACACCGGCGGGAATGGCCGCTTTGAGTTCTTCGTGGTACTGCATGCGGCCGGTGGTCACCAGCTCGGTAATGTTGGCAGCCAGTGTCTTGCCGATGCCCGGCAATGCTTCCAGCTTCCCGTCCGCCACCAGCTGCTCCAAGTCTTCCGTGAGCATTTCCACGGTGCGGGCCCCGTTATAATAGGCCCGGGATTTAAAAGGCTGCTCTCCGCTTAATTCCAGGAGCACCCCTATCTCATGTAAAACTGCCGCTACCTGTTTTTGATCCACCTGTGCCACGGGGGTCCCCCCTTATTAAGCAAATTCAACCCGCCCGTCATGCATGCTCTTGATCTGGACCAGGGACTCGACCCGGATCCCCCTGTCCCTCAACTGCTGCCCCCCGCTTTGGAATAGTTTCTCAATGACAATCCCTACTCCTACCAGCTGGGCACCGGACTGCTCCACGATGGAAACCAGGCCTTGGGATGCTTCCCCGGTAGCCAGGAAGTCATCGATAATTAAGACCTTGTCCTCCGGCTTTAAATAGGTATCCTGGACCACGATGTCGTATGTCTCCTGCCTGGTATAAGAATAGACGGTCCCGGAAAAGACGTTGCCTGATATGGTGGTAGCTTGTTTCTTTTTGGCAAAGACCACGGGAACCTTCAGCACCAGGCCGGTCATCAAAGCCACCGCGATCCCCGATGCCTCCACGGTCAGCACCTTGGTAATCTCTTCCCCGGCAAACCGCCGCTTAAATTCCTCGCCAATGGCCACCATCAACATGGGATCAATCTGGTGATTAAGAAAAGAATCCACTTTTAGAATGACATCTGATAAAACCTGGCCTTCCTGCAGAATTCTTTCTTTCAAGAGTTCCATGGAATTGCTAATGCCTCCCAATATACGAAAATTTACTTAAGATTATATTTTATTGTTCGGAAAATGTAAAGGGATGTCCCGGTTGTTACCGGTGCCTGGCCACCCGGTCATCCAAATACAGGATAAAAGCCAATACTTTAGCCACTGCCTCGTACAGTTCCGGGGGCACCGGGCGACCCAGTTCCACCTGAACCAGGCTTTGCACCAGCTCCGGCTCCTCGTGAATAGGTACACCGGCTTCTTTGGCCTTGGCAATGATGTTTTCCGCAATAATTCCTTTCCCTGCCGCCACCACTTTGGGTACCGTATCCCCCCGGTCCTCATGGTAAGACAGGGCTACCGCCTGCCGGATCCATTTTTTAGGCTGCTCTTTGTTCGTCATGATCCACCCCTACAAACGCACATCTAACCTTTGCGGCACGGCCGGTTCCACAAATTTCTGCCACCAGTCATCTTTCTCTTCTTTCCCTACCAACCGGCATGGCAGAATATGAACCCGCCATGGCAAGCCTTCCAGCATGGCGGCTAAATCGGGCATGTATTGATTAAAGGCTTTTTGCGCTTCTTTCGTTTCCACCGCTAACTGGACCGACAGGTAATGCCCGTAAAGGCGCAGGTCCCCCAGGATGTCACCCAGCCGGGGCGTCTGGGTTTTAATCATCACCTGGCGGCCCGGTTCCCCCGGCCCGGTTCCTCCACTGGGATCTTGGAAAAAGGACAGGAAAAAGGGACTGCTTTCCGAACGCTGGGGCCAATGGAGCCATCCCATCACATAGCTGTGCCCCGCTTCCGTGTGTCCTAAATGAAGCAGTTGGAGCCCCGTCAGCACCTGCAGGAGGTGCTTCAGCGCCGGCATCGCCTCCCCGGGCTGCCCCTGACCTGCCGTTTCCCCCTGCACCACCTGAAGGAGGATTTCTTTCAAGGATAGGTGCTCCACCCGGCTGGGATCCCCAGCTTGGGGGACCGTTGCCCGGTCCAAACCCCCGGCCAGCAACCGGGCCTCATAATCCAGGCCAAGCCGGTCAGGCAAAGCCGCCAGTTTGGCCCCTGCTCCTTCTTCTCCTGCTGTGATAGACAACTCAGCCAAAAGCTGCGCCGGCACTTCCTTGGGGATACCCCCGCCTAGCCTTTGGGCCAAGCTCTCCGCCAGCACGCTTATATTGGAAGCTTGCTGTCCTCCCTGAAAACCTGCCTTCTCCCCCGCTTCCCCGGCAAATAACTGCATGAGGGCCTGCAGGGCCGCAGCGTGGCTCTGCTGCAAACCCTGCCCCTGGGCGAATAACCGCACCAGCGCCTGCACTTCCCCCGGGCTGGGGTTACCACTTAACAACCTGCCCAGCAGCAGGAAAGACTCCTTCCCAATGTCCCCGATACCGTTTGCCAACAGTGCCCGGGCCAGGAGCACATGGCCCGGACTCTGGGGTAGATGATGCCGCCACAGGAGTGCTTCCGGCGTAAGCCTGGCCGGTACGTCTCCACCGGTACCGGCTGGTTGGTCCGGGACCAGCTGAAAAACCATCCTGCCCTCTCCCAGTTCCACCACCTGCAAGTTAACTGTCTCCCCGGCCTTAAGGGGCACCTGGGTCTGGGCTTCCACCCGGTGACCCCGGATCATCAGCACGACTTCTTGATGGGTCACATCCCTGACCAGGGCCCGGACCACTTCCCCCGCCCGCAGCTCCACCAGGGTGTTGCCCGATTGGATGATTCCGACCGGGGTACTGTCCCCGATCACTCCTACCGGCATCCTGTTCCCCCCTTCCACGGCTTTGGTTTCCATTTCGCCTCCAAGCCATGGATTCCCTTCCTTCCCATTAACGAAAAAGCCCGTCGATGATGAGACGTTCCCGAACTGTCTAGGAAAAAGCGTTTGGTGTTAGTCGAAGGCTGCATAGGAGCAAAAATCAAAAGAGCGAAGGAGCCCGAGGGACAGTGCCGACCTCTGAGCACCGGCAGGTGCGAATGGGAGGCACCCGAGGGCGACTGAGCTCATCCCCAAAATGGGCTCCCTGCAGCCATCGAC
>DULZ01000049.1 GCA_012840125.1 Clostridia bacterium
GCCGTGCCATTTTTTTGCCGGTGGGCCGGGGAAACCGGGCCGGGTCAAGGGGCTTGCCGGGCGACTCCCGCCTCTGCCGCCGGCGACCGGTAGGGAGGAGGGCTTGGCGGGCAGGAAACCGAATGGGTCCGGGCCTGCGCCCGGGCCTGCCGGTAAAACCGGGTAGTCTTTCAGCGGCACAGCCCGCAGCCGGCCAGCTGGGTAACTCAGGACCGGCCGTGGGCCCGCGGCCCTCAAATGCTGATTCTCAGGCGGTCAGGTCATACAGGACCCGGCTGAGTTGCTCCTCCTGAAAATGCCAGGTAATCCCTGTACCGGGGGTGAACTGCGGTTCCAGGGACAGGATGAATTTTCGCAGCTCCCGGGGGTTGAGGTTGGAGGCGATGCGGTAGTGAAGCCGGAGGTTATCCCAGGTCAGGGGAAAATCGGTGCTGATGTAGTACCTGGCCTTTAGAAAGAGCCGGGGCAGGTGCCAGAAATAGACTTCCGCTTTGGTGAGGCGGCGCACCAGCTCCCCCAGGATTTCCTCGTCCTGGGGGCCGGGGGCCATGGTAAAGATGCCTTTCAGATCCACCCGCTTGCCGTTGACCAGGATGGGGCCGGTGATTTGCTCCACTTCATCCATGATGGAGTTTTTGATGGTGACCTGGTAAGCAATAGGCACCCGGAGGCACTCCTCCACCGCCTGCCGCAGACGCAGCAGGCCCGCTTCCCGGTAATAACGGCGGAAATCCATCCCCTGCCCGGGTACTTGCCCCTGGGGCGGGAAAAAGACGGCGGCGGACTGGAACCGGTCCCGGTGGTTGATGCTGTAGACGGCCACCATGGCCAACTCCTCGTCTTCAAAGCCGAGGAAAAGGACGTTGAGGTTGTCCGTTTGGGAATTCAGGCTTTCCGGTTGACTTAGGGCCGGCGCGCCGGGGATAAGAAAAAAAGCTCCCCACAGCAGTCCCGCCATAAAGAGCTTTGTCCAAAAAGATCGCATGTACGGGATCACCTCATGGTTAATGTAACCCAGGTGTCCCGCTGGTTATACCAGCAGTTTTTTGGAAATGGAGCCCTTATCCTGCAGCACGTTGAGCATGCTGAGGGCTTTGCCGGTGCCGGCGGCCACGCAGGAAATGGGATCCTCGGCGATGTGAATGGGCAGGTTGGTTTCTTCCATTAATAAGGTATCCAACCCGTTTAACAAGGCGCCCCCGCCGGTGAGAACGATGCCCTTGTTCACGATATCCGCCGCCAGTTCCGGGGGCGTTTTCTCCAGCACTTCTTTCACGGCGCCGATGACGGCTTCAATGGGCTCCTGCACGGCAATGGCCGTTTCCTCCGAGGTGACGGTGATGGTTTTGGGAAGACCAGAGACCAGATCCCGGCCCCGGATGTCCATGGACTTTGGTTCCGTCATCTTCTTGGGGTTCACGGTGCCGATGGCGATTTTCAGTTCCTCGGCGGTCCGCTCCCCGATCATGAGGTTGTATTCCCGGCGGATGTAGCGCACCAGGGCTTCATCGAATTTATCGCCCCCCACCCGCAGGGACTTGCTGATGACGATGCCTCCCAGGGAAATCACCGCCACGTCGGTGGTGCCGCCGCCGATATCCACGATCATGCTGCCGCAGGCGTCGCTGATGTCCATGCCGGCGCCCAGGGCGGCAGCCAGGGGCTCTTCCATGAGATAGGCTTGCCTGGCCCCGGCGGCCAGGGCGGCTTCCCGGACGGCCCTTTCCTCCACGCCGGTAACCCCCGAGGGAATACAGATCATAACCCGCGGCTTGAACAAGAATCTCCGGCCGCAGGCTTTTTCAATGAAGTGGCGCAGCATCTTTTCGGTGGTGTCGTAGTCGGCAATGACCCCTTCCCGCATGGGCCGCAGGGCGACGATGTTGCCGGGGGTCCGGCCCAGCATGCGCCGGGCTTCCTCCCCGACGGCAATGATTTTATTGGTCACTTTATCGATAGCCACTACGGATGGTTCGTTCAAGACAATGCCTTTACCTTTGACATAGACGAGGACGCTGGCGGTGCCCAGGTCTATGCCGATGTCTAAACCCCAAGCCAAAATACTACAACTCCTCTCCTCACACCTGTGTTGTTCAGCATATTCATTTCGCTAAAAAGGAGAGGATTCCTGTCCGCAAACTACGAAACTTCTCCTTCTTTGTATTTTTTTCTGGTGGCTTCGCCGCCGCGGAGGTGTCTTTCCGCTTTGTTCTGGTCTAACACCCGCCGCACTTCCTTGGCCAACTGCTCATTGATTTGCGGGAGGCGTTCCGTGACATCCTTATGTACCGTGGATTTCGAGACCCCGAACACACCGGCCGTTTGCCGCACGGTGGCGGAAGATTCAATAATATATTTGCTAATATCCAGCACCCGCTGGCGGATATAGTCTTGCATGCCCGAGCCCCCTATGAAGTTTGCTTTTTATTCTGATTTATATGAACCTTTGGGGGCAAAAAGAACAGGAAAGATGATGAATAACCGGGGTCCCCGCCTCATAGAATGTACAAGCAGCACAAGCCCTTACGGGACAGGGGGCACGGGAGGGAAGTCATGCGCCGCTTATTGATTGCCATGATAGTTTGCACGGTGCTGCTGGTGGTGGTACTGCCGGCGGCCGTGCTTTATTTCTGGACCCCGGCCGGGCAGGAGGAGCGGGTGAAAATCACGCCGGGGCAGGTGCAGCTGCGGGTGCTCTTGCAAGAAACGGGCCAGGTGGTCACCATGGATCTGGAGGAGTACCTGGTGGGAGTGGTGGCGGCGGAAATGCCGGCGGTCTTTGCACCGGAGGCCTTGAAAGCCCAGGCAGTGGTGGCCCGCACTTACGCCCTGAAGCGAAAAGAAATCGCCGCCCAGGGGGGCAATCCCCACCACCCGGAAGCGGATGTTTGCAACGACCCCGCTCACTGCCAGGCCTGGCATTCCCCCAAGGAGCTGCGGGCCCGCTGGGGGCTGTTCCCTTATTACCTGCACCGGAACAAAATCGAGCAAGCGGTGCGGGATACGGAAGGAGTGGTGGCCACGTACCAGGGGAAGCTGATCGACCCGGTGTACCACTCCACCTCCAACGGCAACACGGAGAACTCGGAGGAGGTGTGGAAACTGGCGGTGCCTTACCTGCGCAGCGTGGAATCCCCCTGGGACCTGGTGTCGCCTAAGTATCACGCCCAGGTGACCTATGATGTTTCCGAAGTGGCCACCCGGCTGGGTCTGGACCCGGGGAGCCTGGCCGGGCAACCGGGCCTGCCCCTCAAGGTGCTGGAACTGACCGGGGGTGGGCGGGTGAAAAAGATCCAAGTGGGAGATCAAGTCCTCACCGGGGAGGAATTCCGCCGGCTCCTGGATCTCAACTCGGCGGCGGTGTCCTGGGAAAGGCAGGGAGACCGGGTGATCTTCACCACCAAGGGCTACGGCCACGGGGTGGGCATGAGCCAGTACGGGGCCAACGGGATGGCCCTGGAAGGATACAACTACCAGCAAATACTTTCCTATTATTATAACGGTATCCAGCTTTACCGGATCACGGAATAGAGGGGGAGAGTTCTCAAGGCCGGCTTTACACCGGGAATATTTTTGAGGCCCCCTTTACCGGGTCAGGGAATGGAGAGGGAATACTCTCTAGGGCACTTTTGCCAGGCCATGAATAAATGGACGATATTCTCCGGGCCAGCCTCACCGAATTTAAGAGCCTTTTGAACAAGACTGGTAGAAGGAAGGGTTGGCCTGGGCCGGATGAGTATGAGAGGATGCCATAATATGGCATTTTATGGCCAGCGGGACGGTTTAAGGGGCTCCAGCGCCGTCAATAATAGTTACTGAGGTGATGGAGCAGTGTTTAAACCGTATACTTTTTTCCAAAATGCCAGAAAAATAATTAATTTGCGCTTTAAAATGGAAGAAGGCCGGGGTAGGACGTTTAAGCTTCCCCGGGTGAAGGAGCATCCCGCCTACCGGGTGCTGGTAGCGGGGCTGGTCATCACCGGCATCGTGTCTTTAGGCCAGTACGTCTCCTCCGGGCAGGGCACCAGGGTGGAGATCACCACCCAGTCCCACCCACCGGCCCAATCCACGCCGGTGCTCCTGAAAGAACCGGTGCACCTGCCGGAGGGCAGCCCTACGGCACCGGCGCATATCCCGGCGGAGGCGGCCGAGGAACCTGCCGGTGAAGAAAAAGGAGGAGGGTTAACCGCCGCCACCGGCCCGGACTGGACCCAGAGCCGCAAACCCATCCAGGGGCAGGTGGTGGCCGCTTTCCGCTTCGGCTACGCGGAGTTTTTTGATGACTACCGGCTCCACGGCGGCATTGACTACATGGCCCCTAGAGGCACACCGGTAACGGCGGTGCTGGCGGGGACGGTGACAGCCATTGCCGACCATGAACTGTACGGGAAAATGATTACCATTGACCACGGGGACGGCTGGGAAAGCCATTACGCCCCGGTACAGGATGTGGAAGTGGTGCCGGGACAGTGGGTGGAAGCGGGTACCCAATTGGGCCGGTTGGCAGGTTCCCCGCCGGCGGAGGGCAGCCGGGGCACCCATCTCCATTTTGAGCTCCACCAGCACGGGGAGCCCCTGGATCCGTCGTTATACATTAAATAAGGAGCAGCCCGCGCTGCTCCTCTATTTTTCCTCTATCTGGGCTCCTAGAGCCTTCAGTTTTCCCACCAGGTTTTCGTAGCCCCGGTGGATGTGATGCACACAGTCCAGTTCCGTGGTTCCCTCGGCCATGAGGCCGGCGATGACTAAAGCGGCGCCGGCTCTTAAGTCGGTGGCCTTGACGGGAGCGCCGGAGAGTTTGGACACCCCTTTCACCACGGCGGTGTGGCCTTCAATGACGATGTCCGCCCCCATCCTCTTTAACTCGTCCACGTGCATGAAACGGTTCTCGAAAACCGTCTCCACTACCACGCTGGTACCCCGGGCCACCGTTAAAAGGGCCATCATCTGGGCCTGCATGTCGGTGGGAAAGCCGGGATAGGGCAGGGTTTTCACATCCACGGACTTGAGATCATTATCTGCTTTGACCCTAAGCCCCCCGTTTTCCTCGTAAATCTCCACCCCTGCTTCTTCCAGCTTGGCAATGATGGGCTTCAAGTGATCCGCGATCACGTTATCCACCAACACATCGCCCCCGGTGGCCGCGGCGGCGGCCATGAAGGTGCCGGCTTCAATCCGGTCGGGAATGATGGTGTGGGTAGTCCCGTGGAGTTCCTTCACGCCTTCAATTCTAATGATATTGGTACCGGCTCCCGTCACCCTGGCGCCCATGCTGTTTAGAAAAGTGGCCAGGGCCACGATTTCCGGTTCTTCGGCGGCGTTTTCGATAATGGTGGTTCCCTCCGCCAGGGTGGCGGCCATCATGATGTTCTCCGTGGCGCCGACGCTGGGAAAGTCCAGGTAAACCCGGGCGCCGGTCAAGCGATCCGCCTTAGCTTCCACCACCCCGTGGCCGATGCGCACCTGGGCCCCCAAGGCGGCGAAGCCTTTTAAATGGAGATCTATGGGGCGGCTGCCGATGGCACAGCCGCCGGGCAGCCACATCCTGGCCCGGCCCTTCTTAGCCAGCAAAGGCCCCATAACAAGAAAAGAAGCCCGCATCTTCCGGACATACTCCTGGGGCGGTTCCACCTCGGCGATGGAGCGGGTGTCGATCAGGAGGGAATTGTTATCTTGCCAATGGGCTTGGGCGCCCAATTCTTCAATGAGCTGGACAATGGTGTGGACATCAGCCAGCCGTGGCGCTTCGTGTAAATAGGACTGTGATTCCGCCAGCAAACTGGCGGCGATAATGGGTAATACGGCATTTTTCGCGCCGCTCACAGTGACTTTGCCTGTGAGTCGCCTTCCCCCAGTAATGGAGAGTTTTTCCAACGGCTGTTCCTCCCTGTTCCGCAATCTTTTACATTATTCCACACGGCGGTCGTATTTCCTTCCTACAAATCTTTACAGCCAGGCCCCTGCCAATATATGTAACCCGGCCGGTGTTCAGTATTACCACCCGCCGGCACCCCGGGATGAAGGGGCTTACCGGGTGGACCCTGTCCGGCTGCCCCCGCTGCAAGGGGAAAAGAGGGGCTAGTAATCCCGGTAGATCAAAGGTGAACCTAAATAAATATGAGTCCGGTTATCCAAGGGGTGATAACGGGCCGCCGCCTGGACATTGACAGGCTCGCCCCGCACATCCCGGACAAAGGACTTGATCCTGGGGGAATGGCCGGCCCAGCTGACCAGCAGGCCGTCCGTGGTTTGCCACGTCTGCCGGACGTCCAGGGATTGAAAAATGTTCCCCAGCAGTGCTTCTATTTCATTATACGCGGCGCGGCCGGGCAAGGTACCTGCCAGCAAGGCGGCGTACTGGGCCTCAAGGCCGTAAGACGAAAACACCTGCTGCCAGTGGCGCTCCAGCTTGGGCAATTGGTCCACGTCCCGCAGGGTGGCTTGAGCCAAAAGGCGGGCCCGGCCCCCCTGGGCGGTCAGTGCCAAGGCCAGCTCCATGCCACCGGATGGGTCATGGAACAAGCAGCCGTTCTCAGTCTTTTTCACCACCGGCTCCGGGCCCGGGGGGAAAAGGGCCGGGCCCAAGACCAGGAGTGCCTCTTCCCAGGCCGCCTCCCTTTCCGGCGGCAGTTCCACCCGGGCTTGCAGCACCCCTTCCCGGGGTGTCACAGCGGCAGCTGTCAGGGCCGGCACCAGCTGGGCACCGGCAGGCAGGGGCTCCGGGCCGGAGCGGAGGATCCAGGTATATAACAAGGCAGCCGGGACTGCCAGTAGTCCAACAATCAGATAATAATGTCGCTTCAGGCTCATCAAGCCAAGACCCCTCCTTCTTTTGGTATTCTTGCCAAGGGGAGGGGCGTCTATACTCCCGGTCGCCGGTCCAAAGTACCGGCAGTCTTTTACGACAGGGGGAATACACAGGGGCGAGAATGGGCGGTACTTGTGTTATAAGCCCATGGTAGAACCGTCTCTCTGTGCAGGCGCAATAAACGCAGAGGCCGCAAGGATCTCCTTGCGGCCTCCACGCCCTTTGGTTAATTGCATTGCTTTTTAGAAAAGCAAGCTGTTAACTTCTATTCGACTTCCTCCGGGACATTTCCTGCCCGGTCGTCTGGTAGTTTTTGCAACAAGACACAAGGAGGCGCTCCTGTAATCTTTTAGGAGCGCCCTGCCGCTTTCAGTCTAGCCAGGGACCGGCGCAAAGCCGCTTCCGCCCGCGCCACGTCCAGCCCGGGATCGCGCTTGGCCAGCCGTTCTTCCGCTCTTTGCTTGGCCCGGAGGGCTCTGTCCACATCGATTTCCCCGGCCAGCTCGGCGGTATCGGCCAAAAGCACCGCTTTGTCCTGGGCTACTTCCATAAAGCCGCCGGAGATGGCGGCGGTGTCTTGCTTTCCATCAGCCTTGTAGGTTAAGACCCCGATGCTCAACTCGGCCACCAGGGGAGCGTGCCCGGGTAGGACGCCCAGGTAACCTTCTTTGGCCGGGGCGATGAAGGAATCCACTTCTTCCCGGAGCACCACCCGTTCCGGCGTCACCACTTCCAGCGTAATTTTCTTCGTCATGGTTATCCCGCCCTTTTAAGCCATCATTTGCTTGGCCTGGGCCACGGCTTCGTCAATGGTACCCACCATCAGGAAGGCTTGTTCCGGCAAGTCGTCATGCTTGCCTTCCAGGATCTCTTTGAAGCCGCGGATGGTTTCGTTAAGCGGTACGTACCGGCCCGGTGTGTTGGTGAAGGCTTCCGCCACGTGGAAGGGCTGGGACAGGAAGCGCTGGATCTTTCTGGCCCGGGCCACGATGATCTTGTCCTCTTCCGACAATTCATCCATACCCAGGATGGCGATGATGTCCTGCAGTTCCTTATAGCGCTGGAGCACCTGCTGGACGCCCCGGGCCACCCGGTAATGCTCCTCCCCGACAACCCGCGGGTCCAAAATCCTGGAGGTGGAATCCAGCGGGTCCACGGCGGGGTAAATACCGAGCTCGGCGATACTCCGGGACAACACGGTGGTGGCATCCAGGTGGGCGAAGGCCGTCGCCGGAGCCGGGTCCGTCAAGTCGTCGGCGGGCACGTAGATGGCCTGCACGGAAGTAATGGACCCTTTCTTGGTGGAGGTAATCCGCTCCTGCAGCTGGCCCATTTCCGTGGCCAGGGTGGGCTGGTAACCCACGGCGGAAGGCATCCGGCCCAAGAGGGCTGACACTTCGGAACCGGCCTGGGTGAAACGGAAGATGTTATCGATGAATAAAAGCACGTCCTGGCCTTCCACATCCCGGAAATACTCCGCCATGGTGAGGCCGGTGAGACCGATTCTCAGGCGGGCGCCGGGGGGCTCGTTCATCTGCCCGAAGCAGAGGGCGGTTTTTTCGATAACCCCGGATTCTTTCATTTCCAACCAGAGGTCGTTACCTTCACGGGTCCGCTCGCCCACACCGGCGAAGACGGAATAACCGCCGTGCTCGTAGGCGATGTTGCGGATGAGTTCCATAATGAGCACCGTCTTGCCGACACCGGCACCGCCGAAGAGGCCGACTTTACCACCCTTGGCATAAGGGGCCAGGAGGTCCACCACTTTGATGCCCGTTTCCAGGATCTCGGTGGAGGGGCTCTGGTCTACGAAAGCGGGAGCCGGGCGGTGAATGGGCCATTGCTCTTCCGCGTTGACGGGGCCCATGTTATCGATAGGATCGCCCACCACGTTGAAGATCCGGCCCAGGGTGGCGGGACCGACCGGCACTTTAATGGGGCCGCCCGTATCGATGGCGACCATGCCCCGTTTCAAGCCGTCGGTAGAGGAAAGGGCCACACAGCGGACGGTGTCGTTGCCCAGGTGCTGCATGGCCTCCATGGTGATATGGAAATCACCTTCGGCCAAGCCGGCTGGCTGGTCTTCGCTGCGCACAACGACGGCGGTATAGATGTCCGGTAACTGCTCGGTAAATCTCACGTCCACTACCGGCCCGATAACTTGCACGATCTTGCCTACATTCATGGGTCTCAACTCCTTTCTTCGCTGGTAATCACTAGCTGAGGGCGGCGGCGCCACCCACGATTTCGGAGATTTCCTTGGTAATGGCGGCCTGGCGCGCCCTGTTGAAGGACAGGGTGAGCTGGTCGATCATCTCGGCGCAGTTTTCCGTAGCGTTATCCATGGCCGTCATCCGCGCCCCGTGCTCGCTGGCTTTGGCTTCCAAAAGGGCCCGGTAGACCTGCACCTCCAGGTAACGGGGCACCAAAGTATGGAGCAGGGATTCTTTCTCCGGTTCGTAAATATACTCCAGTTCCCCTTCCGTCTCCCCTTGGGGAGCGGCTAGGATGGGCAGCAGCTGCTGGGCCAGGGGCTCGTAACGGATGGCGGAATGGAACTTGGTATAAACCAAGTGGATTTTATCCACTTCCCCTTGCTCGTATAAAGCGGTCAATTCCCGGGCCAGCTCCCGGGCTTGGATGTAGTGGGGATCGTCGCCGATGTCCAGGTATTCCCGGATAATGTTGTAGCCGCGGATGCGGAAATAATCCCGGCCTTTCCGGCCGCAGGCGATGATCACCCCTTGTTCTTCCGGGTTTTCGCGGATCAGGGATTCCGCCAGCTTGGCCACGTTCACGTTGTAGCCGCCGGCAAAGCCCCGGTCCCCGGTCAGCACCACGTAAGCGGTCCGGTTGCCGTTTCTGGGCACGAACAAGGGATGCTCGTATGTCTCCACCCCCGCCGTCAACCGGCCCAGCACTTCCAGCAGCTTGTTGGCATAAGGACGGGCGGAGATAACCTTGTTCTGGGTTTTCCTGAGCTTCGCCGCCGAAACGGTTTTCATGGCCTTGGTGATCTGCTGGGTATTCTTAATACTGCGGATCCGCCTTTTAATGTCCCGCATTCCTTGCATTTCGGTACTTCACCACCTTCCGGACGCTTCTTCACGAAGCGTTACAGGCTCGCTAGTTTTTTCCTCCGGTAAAGGTCTGCTTGAATTCTTCGATGGCCCCTTTCAGGGCGGCGATGGTTTCATCGGAGAGCTTCCCGGATTCCCTGATGTCCCGCAAGATCTCGGGATGGGAATTGCGCAGGTACGGCAGGAATTCCTTTTCAAAGGGCCGCACTTGCTCCACCGGGATATCGTCCAAATAGCCGTTGGTGGCGGCAAAGATAATGGCCACCTGTTCTTCCACGGGCATGGGCTGGTATTGATCCTGCTTCAAGATTTCCGTCAGCCGTTCGCCGCGGGCCAGGCGGGCTTGGGTGGCTTTATCCAGGTCGGAACCGAACTGGGCGAAAGCAGCCAGCTCCCGGTACTGGGCCAGCTCAATCCGCAGGCGGCCGGCCACTTGCTTCATGGCCTTGATCTGGGCGGCACCGCCCACCCGGGACACGGAGATACCGGGGTTGATGGCCGGGCGGATACCGGCATAGAACAAGTCGGATTCCAGGAAGATCTGCCCGTCGGTAATGGAGATCACGTTCGTAGGAATATAGGCGGACACGTCACCGGCTTGGGTTTCAATGATCGGCAGGGCCGTAAGACTCCCCCCGCCCATCTCGTCATTAAGCTTTGCCGCCCGCTCCAAAAGCCTGGAGTGGAGATAGAACACGTCGCCGGGGTATGCTTCCCGTCCGGGCGGACGTCTCAACAACAGGGATAATTCCCGGTAAGCGGCGGCTTGCTTGGATAAATCGTCGTATACCACTAACACGTCTTTGCCGTTGTACATGAAATACTCGCCCATGGCACAGCCGGAATACGGGGCGATATAGAGCATGGGAGCCGGTTCACTGGCCGTTGCCGCCACCACGATGGTATATTCCATGGCGCCGGCTTTCTCCAGGTTGTTCACCACGGAGGCCACGGTGGAGGCTTTCTGCCCGATGGCCACGTAAATGCAGATGACGTTCTGGCCTTTTTGGTTGATGATGGTGTCCACGGCCAAGGCCGTTTTACCCGTCTGCCGGTCGCCGATAATCAGCTCCCGCTGTCCCCGGCCGATGGGAACCAGGGCGTCAATGGCCTTGAGACCCGTTTGCAGGGGCTGGTGCACCGGGCGCCGGTACACGACACCGGGGGCCACGTTTTCCACCGGGCGGTACTGGTCGGTGATGATGGGACCTTTGCCGTCGATGGGCTGGCCCATGGCATTGACCACCCGGCCGATTAAGGCTTCTCCCACCGGTACTTCCACGATCCGGCCGGTTCTCCTGACTTCGTCCCCTTCACGAATATGGGTATAAGGGCCGAGGATCACGCAGCCGATGTTGTCCTCTTCCAGGTTGAGGGCCATCCCGTAGACATCCTGGGGGAAGAGTAAGAGCTCCCCGGCCATGACTCCTTCGAGACCGTAAACCCGCGCAATACCGTCCCCTACCTGGATCACCGTACCTACATCAGCCACTTCGACCTCGGACCGGAAATTAAGGATCTGGTTCTTGAGAATGGAACTAATCTCATCCGGTCGCAGACTCATTCTTCTTCTTCACCTCACTATCCAAACTTCAAAAAAAGGCACCTAACCACTCAGCTGGGCTTTGAGATTCTTAAGCCTGGTGGCAACGCTGCCGTCAATCACCTTGTCGCCGATCTTTAATACAGCACCTGCCATCAGACCCGGATCCAGCCGGTACCTCAGCCTGACCTGTTTGCCGGTGGCCTTGGCCAGTTTTTCCGCCAGGGCTTGCCTGTCTTCTTCCGGTAGTTCAACGGCAGTGCGTATTTCCGCTTCCATCACGCCGTGATGGCGGTCCAATTCTCGCTCAAAGCTCTTGATGATGTCCTCTAAGTACTCCTCCCGGCGCTTTTCCAGGATGACCCCGATGAAGTTCAAGGTGAGTGCCTGGAAAGCCTGGCCGAAGAGTTCCTGCATCAACTGGTATTTTTTATAACTGGCGATCCGCTTATTCTGCAAGACCTCTTTTAACTCCTCACTGCCGGCCAGGACTTGCGCCAGGTTCTTTAAATCCTGTTCCACTTGGGGGAGCAAATCCTGCTGTTTGGCCAGGGAGAATAGAGCGCCTGCATAGCGGCCGGCCACGATCTGCCTGCTCATTGCAGCTCCCCTGCCTCTACGATAAAGTCATGGATCAGCCGCTCATGGTCCTTCTGGGACAGTTCTTTATTGATCACCCGGCCGGCAGCCAGCACGACCAGGGTCGCCATTTCCTCTTTGATCTCTTTCAGGGCCCGGGCTTTTTCCATTTCGATTTCCGCTTTGGCCCGCTCCAGCATCTTGCCGGCTTCTGCCTGGGCGTTCTTGATGATCTCTTCCTTCATCTCCTCGCCCACTTTAGTGGCATTGGCAATGATGGCCTGGGCCTCACTCCTGGCGTTTTGGATTTGTTCTTCGTACTTGGCCAGGAGTTTCTGCGCTTCTTCCCTTTTCTGGGCGGCCTCGTTGATGGCGCCCTCGATCTTCTGCTCCCGCTCCAGTAGCAGCTTGGTCACCGGTTTATAAGCAATGATATATAAAACCCCAATGGTAATGAGGAGGTTGAGGACGTTAGTAACAAAAGTCCATCCGTTAAAGTTCAGGGCTTGCAGGACCTCCATAATCTTCTCACCTCCGGCCTTAAATAATACATGGGGCGAATAAGGCCATCCTTATCCGCCCTTTTAGCGGACATTTATCCAATCTTGGTCCACATGAGAATTGCAATAACGAAGGCAAAGAGTGTTAACGCCTCCATAAATGCTAAGGCCAAAAGTAAAGAAGTCCGGATTTCACCAGCGGCTTCCGGCTGGCGCGCGATACCTTCCATGGCCCGGGCGGCGGCATTACCTTGTCCCAAGGCAGAACCTAAACCTACCAAGCCAATCGCTAACGCAACACCGACGAATGCTAAAGCCGTCATGTAGATTTCCCCCCTTTCCAAGGTAAATCAAGCTGGCAAATGATAAAAACTGCTAAGCTCCCTAATGCCCGTGTACCATGGTGGCAATGTAGGTGGTGGTTAATAAGGTAAAGACGAAGGCCTGGATAAATGCCATCAGCACACCTAGCAATTGCACCGGAACCGGTACGATCAGGGGCACTAGAATCGCCAGAATGGAAGTCACCATTTTTTCGCCGAACATGTTGCCGTAGAGACGGAGGGAGAGGGAAACGGGCTTCACACACTCCTCCACCACGTTGAGCGGCATCATGGCCGGGTTAGGCGACACGAAATGATGCAGGTACTTGCCCAGCCCCCTGTTGGCGATGCCAATGAGCTGCACCAGGATGATGGTGGTCACCCCAAAAGCGGCCGTGGTGCTGAGATCCATGGTCGGAGGCTTCAGCCCCGGGATGAACCAGGCCAGGTTGAGGAAGAGGATAAAAATAAATAATGTTCCCACCAAGGGCAGGAACCTTCTACCGTCTCGACCCATGGCGTTCTCCAAGACGCTCCAGATGAACAGGACAAACAGCTCTATGAAATGTTGTCTGCCGCGACGGGGCACGAGGGTCAGGTTCCTGGTACAGATAAAGGCTACGATGAATAGGATCGCCATGATGACCCAAGTCGTGACCACCGTAGTGGTAATGGGGATCGGCCCGATGTGAAAGACGGTGTGGGGCGACAAGTGCTCCATAATGTGGGTCAACTCATGGATTTTCGCTTCACTCATAGACCAGTTTTCACCCCCTTTGCTTCAGGATCAGGTGCCGCCGGGCGCCGGACAGCCGGGAGAATCCTGTATACGCCATTTCTGGATCAACTTCACACAAATTGCGGCAAACTGGTATTACCTGCGAAAAATTACCGGGAAAGCCGCCAAAAGGTATGTCTGCATTTCCAAAGTCAACCCGGCCACCGCGCCGAGGACGAGCTGCATATGGATCAGACCGGTGCCTATCACCAGGATGCCGTCCAGGATCATGCGGGCCAGGTATCGCTTCAATAAGGGATTGAAAGTCTTTTCCCACGGGTCCTTGGCTACCAGCCAGTAGTTAAAGATGCTCACCGCCGTGCCGAGGAGCAGCCCCAGCACCGCCAGGCGAAGGCCGCAGAGCAGGAAAACCGGGACATAAAAGCAGGTCACCAGCAGCATCAGCTGTATCCGCTTTTTCATCTCCGCCTGCATGGTCATGGTTGGGCTAGTCATCCTTACGAGCATCCTTCGGTGGGTTGAACTTATCCAGCGCCTGCAGTTCCTTGAGCATGGAGTAAAAAGCCATGGCTGCACCGCCTAACAGACCCAGCACCAGGCAAAGGGGTTCAGTACCAAGCTTCCGGTCCAGCCACCGCCCGCCGTAAAAGCCCAGAAAGAGGCTGGCGGCCATGGTGACGCCAAAGGAGACGGCGAAATTAGCATACTTGGCGTATCTCCAGTAATCCTGGCTCTTCATATATTATCCTCGCCTTGCTTGATACTGTTAAAATTTGTAAACGTGAACACAATTATACATTTGCCTGCCGCTAGATACACGATTTGTGTTATTCGCTATAGATGTCCCAATTCCTTGTTCAACCGGAGAAATTTTCACGACATTCATTTCACAAACTTTGGAAATCGACCGGGCATAAAAGGCTCCGGTCTCTCCCGGGATTGGCCGGAGACAAATAAAAGGGCTTCCACAATGCGCCGGGAGGCTTGCCCGTCCCCGTAGGGGTTCACCGCTTCTGCCATCTGCCGGTACAGTTCCCGGTCCGTCAAGAGGGCCTTGGTATGCCGGTACACCTCTTCCTCCCGGGTGCCCACCACCCGCACCGTGCCTGCCTCCACCGCCTCCGGGCGCTCGGTGATGTCCCTTAAGACCAGCACCGGTTTGCCCAGGGCCGGGGCCTCTTCCTGCAGCCCGCCGGAATCCGTGAGCACGAGATGGGAGCGGTGCATCAGGTAGACGAACTGCGCGTAGTCCAAAGGCTCGATTAAGTGGATACGGGGCTCCCCAGACAGCACTTCCCGGGCCGTGGTGCGCACTTTCGGGTTCTTGTGGACGGGAAAGACCAGCTCCACATCGGGGTGTTCCGCCACGATGCGCTTTAAGGCGCAGAAAATGTCGCGCATGGGCTCCCCCCAGTTTTCCCGCCGGTGGGCCGTCAAAAGGAGTACCTTCTTGTCGAAATCTATTTTGCGCAGCTCCGGTTCTTCGACAATTCCTTCCGTTTCCGCCACCGCGTCCAGCAGGGCGTCGATCACCGTATTGCCTGTCACAAAGATGGACTCCGGATCGACATTTTCCCGCAAGAGGTTCTGTTTGGCCTGCTCCGTGGGCGCAAAATGCCAATCGGCGATGGCTCCTGTCAACCGGCGGTTCAATTCTTCGGGAAACGGAGCATACTTGTTGCCGGTGCGCAGGCCCGCCTCCACATGGCCCACAGGGATTTGCTCATAAAAAGCCGCCAGGGCGGCGGCAAAGGTGGTGGTGGTATCCCCATGGACCAGCACCAGGTCGGGCTGTTCCCGGCGAAAGATTTCCCCCAGGCCCTCCAGCACCCGCCAGGTGATCTGGGAGAGGGTCTGGCCTTCCCGCATGATATCCAAGTCGTAATCAGGAATGATGTTAAAGAGCTCCAGCACCCCGTCCAGCATTTCCCGGTGCTGGGCGGAGACGGCCACCAGGCAGCGCACATGGGGTGTCTCGCGCAGTTTCCGCACCAGGGGAGCCATTTTGATGGCTTCGGGCCGGGTGCCGAAGACGGTAATCACTTTCAACATAGATAACTCCTTTCCGGGAACCCTAGAGATAGCCTTTCTTAGCCAGCTTGTCGATGTGGGCTCCCAGGGCCTTGTCGATATCGATCCCGTATCGTTCTTCCAGTACAAACATCATGGAGACCGCCGTCTGGGCCACATCCAGCAGCTCCTCGGTGATCTTCCCCATGATTTCTTCTTCCTCCAGGCTGATCTTCTCCCCGTTCAAGCCCCGGAATTTACCGATGGCTTGGGCCAGCTCGCCTGCCTCTTCCATGAGCTTTAAGGCGGTGGATTCCAGGGTCGGGGAGAGCTTGCTCAGGCGAGGCAGGGTAATGATTTTGCTCTTCATGGTTCTCCCCCATCTAAAGTTTTCTGATCGGGACGCCTGCTTCCGCCAAGAGTTCCCGGGCCAGGGCATCGGGATAGTCACCCAGGGTGACGATCTCGGAGATGCCGGCATTGATCAGCATCTTGGCACAGGTCACACAGGGCTGGTGGGTCACGTACAGTACGGCTCCTTTAATGTTCACGCCGTGGAGAGCCGCCTGGACGATGGCGTTTTGCTCCGCATGGATGCCGCGGCACAGCTCGTTCCTCTCGCCGGAGGGCACCCCCAGCTTTTCCCTGAGACACCCAATCTCACTGCAGTGGGTGAGCCCGGAGGGACTGCCGTTATAACCGGTGGTGAGGATGCGCCGGTCTTTCACCAGCACCGCCCCCACGTGACGCCGCAAACAGGTGGACCGCTTGGCCACCAGCTTGGTAATCTCCATAAAGTATTCATCCCAGGAAGGCCGCATGGCTCCACCTCCTCAGCGGCTGTACCTGGCTCTTTCTCCCCCGATGAGCCTGGGCCTGGTTTTGGCCAGGGTGAGATGGGCATGCCCGATCTGCTTGATGGGCAGGCGGACGGGCACGACCACGGGCCGTAAATGCATGCCGATGAAGGTGTCACCGATATCCATGCCCAGGTGAGCCTGAACCCCGGCCACCACCACCGGCTGATCAAAGCGGCTCATGGCCGCTTCCGCCAGGGCCCCGCCGGCCTTGGCATGGGGCACCACCTGGACGATTTCCAGGCCGTACTGCCGGGCGCAGGCTTCTTCCACCACCAGGGCCCGGTTCAGGTGTTCGCAGCACTGGACGGCCAGGTACAGCTCCCGCCCCTGGGCGGCGGCCAGGAGTTCCTGCAGGATGGTTTCCGCAATGGCCAAGCTCCCGGCGGAACCGATGCGCTCGCCGGCCACTTCGCTGGTGCTGCAGCCTACTACCAGGATGTCCCGGGGCTGGTAGGAGGCCTGGGCCAGCAGGCCGGTGACGGCTTGGCTCGTTTCCAAAGCGATCCGGGCCGGGTCCGGTGTCTTTGGGGGCGCCTCCACGGCGCCGTATTTCTGCTCGATGGCGGTGATCTTGTCCACCCGGCGGGCGTGCCTGCCCCCTTCGAAGTCGCCGGCCAGCCAGGCCTCCACGATTTCCAGCGCCAAACCGGTCCCGATCACCCTTTCTCCCAGGGTAAGGATATTGGCGTCGTTATGCTGCCGGGAAAACCGGGCGGAAAAAGTGTCGTGACACAAAGCGGCCCGGATGCCGGGCACTTTATTGGCGGCAATGCCGATGCCGATGCCGGTGCCGCACACGAGGATACCCCGGTCGCATTCCCCGCTTCTAACGGCTTCCGCCACCAGCAGGGCGAAATCAGGGTAATCCACCGAAGCTTCGCTCATGGTGCCGAAATCCAGGTATGCAATTCCCCGCTCTTGCAAGTAGTTGGCAATGGCTTGTTTTAACTTGAACCCGCCATGGTCACTGCCGAGGGCAATCCGCATGCTGTTCCTTCCTTTCCGTTACAGGGTGCAAAATGCCGGTCGTTCTGCCGGTACCCGGCAAAAGGCCGACTAGATCTTTCGCCATTTCTAGACATAATTCCTTTAGTTTTCTTCCCGGAAACGGGACAGGATGCCGGTCAAGGCTTCCTGCAGGGCCTCTGCGGTGCGGCGGTAATCCGCCAGGGTGCCGCCGAAGGGGTCCGGGATATTGAAAGAGATCACCTGCTTGTCCCCGGCCTGCGGGAAGGCGGCCAGCAGCTGCTCTTTATGGGCTTCCGTCATGGTAATAATCCAGTCAGCCCAATCGATTAATTCCCCCGTCACCTGCGTTGCCGCGTGGTCCCTCAGGTCCAGTCCCATTTCCTCCATGACCGCCACGGCCTGGTCGCTGGCGGGGCTGCCGGGAAAAGCGAAAACCCCGGCGGTCTTAATCTCCCACGGCACCCGGTGCTCCCGGGCCAGTTTTCCCGCCAAAGCCCCGGCCATGGGACTGCGGCAGGTGTTGCCGGTACAGACAAACAACACTTTGGTCATGTGCATCCGTCTCCTCCCAAGCTAGAAGAACATGGTCACACCGATCAGGGCTAAAAAAATACCGCCTATTAGCTGGGCTTTTTCCCCCAGCCAACAGCCGAGTCTTTCTCCAAACAACAATCCGGCCAGGGTCATACCCCCGGCTACCAGGCCGAAGGTAACGACGGTCAGCCACAGGTTAGCTTTCAAAGCCCCTAGGCTCAGGCCCGCCGTTAGGGCATCCAGGCTGACGCTGCCCGCCAGGATGACCAGGGCCCATAAGCCCGTTAGGACCCGGCTGCGGCCGGCACCGGCGGCAGGCAGGGGAGTGGGGCAATCCTGCCCCGCTTCTCTTTTGGCCAGGGCTTCATGGAACATGTGCAGCCCCATGAGGACCAAGACGGCCCCGCCGATGTAGCCGGCTACCCGGCCCAGCACTTTGCCCAGCATGAGCCCGGCCCCCAGCCCCACCAGGGGCATAAGCACGTGAAAAAGGGCCACGACCACGGGAAAAAGATAGACTTGCCGGTTTTTCCCCTTCCCCATACCCATGCAGACGGCGAGGGAAAAGGCATCCGTACCCAAAGCTCCGGCGACGACCAGGATCGTTAAGAAATTCACTGTATACCTCCGTTTATACCTTGCACCGGCCAAGCCAATGCATGATCCGCCCCAGGGGCAAACCGCCGGCCCGCGGCACCGGTGCCCAGAGGCGTTTCCTCTATTATTATTACCCACAACGGCTCTTTTACCTGCTCTATTCGAGGAGCGTCAAGAGGAGCACCAGCAGCAAACCCGCCAGTCCTCCCCGCAGGGCCAGGGAACTTCCCTCCCGCCGGCCCTGGGGCCAAAGTTCCCACAGGGCGATGTAGAGCATGGCCCCACCGGCCAAGGCCAGCAGGTAGGCAATGAAATGAGCGGAAATGCCCACCAGCAAAAAACCCAGCCCGGCTCCCAAGGGGGTCACCAGGCTGACTAACCAGGCGGTGGAGAGGATCCGTCCGGCCCGCTGGCCCCCCAACAGCATGGGGGCGGCCATGGCCATCCCTTCCGGGATATTGTGAAAGCCAATGGCGACAGCAATTACCCATCCCAAGGTGGGTGCCGCCGCATAACCGGCCGCAATGGCAATGCCCTCCGGCAGGTCATGGAGGGCGATCCCTGCCGCCACCAAATAACCTACCCGAGCCAGCCGGTCGCCCTTTTCCCCCGCCTCCAACCGGCGGCCGATCAACCATACCAGCCCCAGGCCCGATACCAACCCGGTCGCCAGGTGCCAGGGTCCCCCCAGCCGCCAGGCGGAAGGGAGCAGGTCCAAACCCGCCACCCCCAGCATGGCTCCGGCCGCCAGGCCCAACATCCAAGCTAAAACTCTTTTGGCTGCCCCGCCCCAGAGGAGGGTAATGAGGGCACCCCCCACCGTGGCCAGACCGGCCAACAGGCTTACCGCCATCACCGTTGCCATAGGCCCATCACCACTACATCCTATTCGCCCCGGGCAACCCTTAGACCCGCAGGATGCGGCGCCCGGCGGCTTTGGTGAGCCGGTTCATAATGGCCAGCCCCAAGCCTTGGGGCGGCACTCCTTCGGCATAAACCAGGTCCAACCGGTACCGGTCACAGTTGCGCAGAGCGCCGTAAAGACGATTAGCGATTTCCTCCAAGTGGTCCTTTGACCCTAACACCTCCAGGTAATGGGGTGGGACCAGTTGTTGTTCTCGATAGGAACGGGCCGTTTCCGCGGTGAGCAAAAGCCCCACCCGCAAGCCCCGGTCTCTTGCCTCCTGCACCAGCCGGCTTAAGGTATAGAGCCCGGCGGCGGTGAGGCCGACGACCACCGTCACCCGGGCTTTGGGGGCATAATGGGTATATTTCATCCCCGGCGCCCTGGGTTTGAACTCTTTTCCTCCTTCGGTCGTCAAAGCCGGATCCAGGACCACCGGGCCGATGACCTCCTCCAGTTCTTCCTTGGTGATTCCGCCGGGCCTCAAAATCACCGGGGGGCTTGCGGTAAGATCTAAAACGGTGGATTCCACCCCGACGGCCGTTCCGCCTGCGTCCAGCACCAGATCCACTTTCCCGGCCAGGTCTTTTAAGACATGCAGCCCGGTGGTGGGGCTGGGCCGGCCGGAAAGATTGGCGCTGGGAGCAGCCACCGGCACCCGGGATTTTTCCAGCAGGGCCAGGGCCACCGGGTGGGCCGGCATCCTGACGGCGACGGTGTCCAGGCCGGCGGTCACCACATCGGGTACGCACCTGCGCCTGGGCAGCACCAGGGTCAAGGGGCCGGGCCAAAAAGCGTTCATCAACAGTTCAGCCTCCGGCGGCATCTCGCGGACCAGCATGTCCAGGTCATCCACCCTGGCAATATGTACGATCAAGGGATTATCCGCAGGCCGTCCTTTAGCGGCAAAAATCTTGGCCACGGCGGCGGGATTCAGGGCGTTGGCTCCCAGGCCGTAGACAGTCTCCGTGGGAAAGGCGACGGTACCGCCCCATCTCAGGATCATTGCCGCTTCCGTCAGGCAGTCGCCGCCGGGACTGCCCGGGAAAATCTTGCAATAACGGGTTACGTTCATCAGCAGGCCTCGCTTTTTGTTGTGGTCATTGTTATTAAAACATAGTATAACACAACCGCCGCTGGGACAAAACGGTTACGTCCTTGCTTCAATTGTAGTAAATAAAAAAGGCAGCGTAAAGCTGCACTCCAGCTTGTTGACTAACTGTCTCTTTGTGTTCGGTGTTAATCGCCGGCTGCAAGGAGCCCCATTTGGGGATGAGCTCGGTCGCTCTCGGACGCCTCCCATTCGCACCTGGCGGTGCTCAGAGGTCGGCGTTCTCCCTCGAGCTCCCTCGCTCTTTTGATTCTTGGTCCCATGCAGCCCTACGATTAACACCGAACACCCTTTTGTCTACAGTCTGAAGCGCAGCGTAAAGCTGCGCTCAAAGGGCTGGTAAAAGGACAATCGGGCGTAACAGGGCCTTCCCACGGAGCGTTTTTATTGCTGCCCCCGCGGCAGGCGCTGCCTTAAGACAAGTACCGGGCGGCAATTTGCGCTGCAAATGATTTCAAATCAGCCACATTACCGGCGATGATATCATATACAATCCCGCGGTCCGGTCTTAGATAGTCATGTACCAGTATATTACGAAAGTAGGCCATATCCGTAAATTTCTACCCAATTCCGTGGAGATAACATGCTTCTCCCCTAATACGACAAAAATGTCTCGATAACTGCCGGGCTTTTTATACCTCATGTCAGAGATAATGTGGTTGCCGCTGTCAACGGCACATTCAATGGACAGGTGTAAGAACCGTTCCCCGGCGCCGTACAGGTACGGGTCTTCTTTGAAACGTTCCTTGTCATGCTGCTTGAAATATTATATCACCGGTTGTCTTAATTTTCCAGCAGCATCCAGGGCAAAACTATCCTGTGGATCTGAAAACCACGGGAGAACCATCCCCGTTGCTTATTAACCAAATCTCATTCAAATAAGAATATCATCCAAAAAAGGGATGTCTACCCATAATAGTGAATATAAAGATTCAGTTTTGTTATTGAAAGCCTGCTAAGACTTCTCGAATGATTAAAATTAAAGGCGACCATAACTCGGGAATATAATCTACCATGGTATCCATTGATAGGTCCGGGCCAACTGGGCACGATAAGAATTGGAATTGAGGAACGGGTGGAAAAGACGGCCGGCAGTAGCCATAGGGCCTATTATTGCGGGTTTTGGCAACACAACAATAGTCTTAATAGCGTTCATTCCTTGCTTAAATTATGCCATGGATAACAGACACATAACAAATCACGTCGTTAACAGATTGCGGAGGAGGACGCAAGTTTGGAATATATCATCTATTGCGATGAATCCGTTAAACAGGGAAAATATTTCCAAAACTTTTATGGCGGTGCTTTAGTTAGTTCTAAGGATTTAATGCTTGTCAATGCATCATTATGTGAAAAGAAGAAAGAGTTAAACATACTTGGTGAAGTTAAATGGAACAAGGTGTCAACGAATTACCTCGAAAAATACATGCAACTAATGGATGTATTTTTTGCTTTTGTCAAAGATAACATAGTTAAGGTAAGGATTATGTTTACACATAATTATACCCCTCCGAAAAACCTTACCCGGGAACAAATCGAAAACGGGTATTTCCTTTTGTATTACCAATTTATTAAACATGCCTTTGGCTTACAATATTGCAACTCTACCGGCCAGCCAGTAAGACTTAGGATCTATTTCGATAAGCTGCCGGATACAAGAGAGAAAAACGAAAGATTTAAAGATTATATTTATGGGTTACAGCACCTGAAACCATTTCAAAAGGCCCACATAGTAATTGATAGACAGGATATAACAGAAGTAATATCTCATAACCATGTTATTCTTCAGTGCACTGACGTCATACTAGGAGCAATGCAATTCCGGCTGAATGATATGCATAAAGAAAAACCTCCCGGTCAATTTCGAAGGGGTAAGAAAACCATCGCAAAAGAAAAGTTATACAAACATATCAATCGACTTATCAGAGATATACATCCGAATTTCAATATCGGGGTATCAACAGGCATAGCGGATTTAGCTGACAAATGGAATCAGCCATACAGACACTGGAACTTCATACCAAGAGAATACTACATTGACCAAAGTAAAGTCAAGAACAAGTAAGCCCCGTCAACTCTACATAAATATCTTAAGTAGGAACTTAAGACTTCGAGTTGGACAGGGCTTTCATCCCAACGCACAACTAACTGTTGTTTCTAATTCTATTTTATCATCTCCAAAGAGTGTGTCAATATTTCGTCCTTAATTTTCCACTAATGAAATTAAGCGGAAGATGGTGCGAGCCATGATTCGCCCACGTTTTGTGGCCTCTTTGCTGAATATGTGCTACCTAAACTCAGCACATCGTATATCCCAAAACCAAGTAAATACCCGGGGGGTCATGGCTAACACCCCCGGGTATTGCCTTTTCCCGATCAAGGTTATCTCGCGGACTTGGGCGCTCCGTTTCCTTGCACTGCGCCTTCTTCGGCAGGCGGTGTGTAGTCCTTCATCTGATCCAGCACGCTGCCTTTCCATTGCTTCACCCCGGCAAAATACGCTGCCCGGGTGATCATATGGCTGGCAATGGGGCTGGTAAAGAAGATAAACAATGTCATCAGCAACAGCTTAAAAGCAAATTCCCCCGTCAAGGCGGTGAAATGCACCACCGCCGCTAGCATTAGGAATCCTACACCCAAGGTGGAAGTCATGCCGGAAGCGTGGGCACGGCAGTAGAAATCCGGCATGCGGTAAACACCGGCGGCACCGGCAAGGATGAACAGCAAGCCAACCAGGATCAGCAGACTAACGATGATTTCGATCAATGATAACACCCTTTACTATGAATTTGGCCAGCCCAGTCGTGCCCACAAAACTGAGGATGGCAATGGTCAGGATACCATCGGAAAAGATCAGCGTGTTTTCCTTGATGCACAGCAGCACAATGGCCGCCAACACATGCATCACCAGCGTGTCGGTGCCGACGGCCCGGTCCGGCACCGTAGGGCCGGTCACAATCCGGTACAAGCAGAGTAAAGCACCTACCCCCAAAGCTGCCAAAGCTACATTGGCCACCAGGTCGATCATTCGAACACCTCCAGTACCCGTTTTTCGAAGGATTCCTTGATTCCTTCGATGACTGATTGCGGGTCCTCGATCTCCAGGGTATGGATATACAGGGTTTTCCGGTCCGGCGACACTTCCATGGAAATAGTACCCGGTGTCAAGGTGATTAAGTTGGCGAGGACGGTAATCCCCCAATCAGATTTGACCTCCAAAGGATAAGCCACAATCCCCGAAGGAGGATTGACGGTACCCTTGCACACCTGCTTCAAGACCGCGATATTGGCTTTCACCAGCTCAACCAGGAAGACCCAGGCCAGGTCAATGAAACCCAGGATCTTCTTGGTATACATTTTCCCCGGGGGGATCTTGGGAAACAGGAACAACACTCCGGCCCCTAAAATATAGCCCCACACCAGGTTAACTAAGTTGAACTCCCCTTTCAGGAATGTCCAAACCAGCGCCACGAAGATGTTGAAAATGAGGCTTGCAGCCATGGATAACACCTCGATCAATTAAATTACTGTCCCAGGACAGCCTGGATATAGATTTCCGGATGCATCAGCTGTTCCGCCGCCACATCAACGTACTGCAGGAAAAACTCCGCATTCAAACCGATGACGATGGTGCAGAGGGCCAGGATGGCCGGCGGGGGCAGAAGCTTCCAGTATCGAGCCCCGGTCACCGGTTTGGCTCCTTGAGGAGTGGTCCCCCAGAAAGCAAACCGCCAGATCTTCATCATGGAGAACAAGGTCAGGAAACTGACAATGAGACTCACGATGACAATGCCCCATCTTTGTGCTTCCATACCGGCCTGGATCAAGACGAACTTGCTGAAAAAGCCGCTGAAGGGCGGTACCCCGGCCAGGGACAAGGCCAGGATCAGGAAAATCCAACCGATGCCTGCATTGGTCTTGGCCAAGCCGCCTAACCGTTTCAGGTGGGTGCTGCCCAGCACTTCCGAAGCCACCCCGGCGCAGAGGAAGAGCCCCGACTTCACCAGGATGTGGTGGATGATATAGAAGATGGCTCCCACGATGCCCAGGGGGGTGAAAATGCCGAGCCCCATCACCATGTAGCCTACCTGGCTGATAATATGGTAGGACAGGATCCGTTTAAAATCCATCTGGGACAAAGCCCCCAAGACGCCCAGGAACATGGTGAAACCGGCAATGACCAGGATGATGTAATGCATGAAGCTCGGATCATAGTTAAAGATCAAAGTGAACATCCGGATGGTGGCGTAAATCCCCACCTTGGTCAGAAGAGCACCGAACAACGCGGCAATGGCATCGGGCGGCGCGAAGTAGGAACGGGGCAGCCAGAAGTACATGGGGAACAAGGCCCCTTTCATCCCGAACACCACCAGGAAGGTCATGCCTACCGCCGTGAGTAATCCTTTTTGCGGCGCCTCCGCCACTTTCAAGGCGATATCAGCCATGTTGAGGGTACCGACGACGGAATAGAGCACCGCCACCCCGATTAAAAAGACGGTACCGGACAGCATATTCAAAATGATATACTTGAAGCCTTCTTGCAGTTGGTACGGTTCTCCTCCCAAGACCAGCAAGATATAAGAAGAAATGAGCAGGATCTCGAAAAACACGAACAAGTTGAAAATATCCCCCGTCACAAAAGCGCCGTTAATACCCATCATTTGCAAGGCAAACAAGGGATAGTAGAAATGGCTCTCCCGCCCGGCATCAATGGTGAGGAAGGAATAGTACAGGGTCACGAAAGCCACGATGCCGGCTAATACCAGCATAATGCCGGAGAACACGTCCGCTGCCAAAACGATGGAGAAAGGCGGCGGGAAGGCGCCCACGGGAAGTACGATGACCCCGTTTTGGTAAGTAGCTTGCACGATGGTCAAAGCTATAATTAAGTTTAATGCCATGCCGATGCCGACAATGATTTTCTGCCACTGGCGGGAACGGTAGCCGAACACAGCCAGGATAGCGGCTACCATCGGGATCACTACCGGTAAGACAATGAGATTGTTATTCATCTTCCACGCCCCTTACCTCATTCAAATCTACGGTACCCAGTTCTTGGTAGGAGCGATAAGCCATCGCCACCAGGAAAGCGGAAGTACCGAAACTAATCACAATCGCCGTCAGGATCAAGGCTTGGGGAATCGGGTCGGTGAAAGCCGCCGCGGTGCTGCCGTCGGCAGGAATGAAAGGCGAAATTCCCCGTTTCAGCCGCCCGGAAGTCAAAAGCATCAAGTTGGTGCCGTGGCTGATTAAAGCCGTCCCCAAGACCACCCGCATCATATTCCGGCAAAGCAAGAGATAAATACCCAGCGCGAACAGTATCCCGATGACAATCGACATCAACAGTTCCATTTATTTCTCCTCCCCTATGGCGGTGATGATGGTGATGATGCCGCCAACCACCACCAGGTACACGCCCAAGTCAAATACGAAGGCAGTGGTCAGTTCCAGGTCCCCGAAAAACGGCAGGTGCACATGGGCAAAAACATGATCCATGAAAATGCCGTAAGCAAACATGGTGGCCAGGCCCGTCCCCACGGCGCAGGTCAAACCCAGGGCCACCAGTTTCAAACCGTCAAAGGGGAGGGCTTTTTTCACCGCTTCCAGGTTAAAGGCCAGGTACTGGATCACGATGGCGGCCGCCGTCATGAGCCCGCCGATAAATCCCCCG
The DNA here is from genome assembly GCA_012840125.1 of Clostridia bacterium. Taxonomy (NCBI): domain Bacteria; kingdom Bacillati; phylum Bacillota; class Clostridia; species Clostridia bacterium. The sequence goes on from DULZ01000049.1 coordinate 26,229, forward strand.
CCGGGCTCATTATGCCCCCGGCCCAAAAGAAACAGGGAGAAAATCATCACCACGTAAAGAGCTTGGCGGGCAATGGCTTGGAAGATTATACTTTCCATCCTCACTTGCCTCATTTGGCACTACCTCTCTTTCCCAGCCGCAATTTAATCAGCGCATACACTGACAAGGCCGCAATGGAGATCACCGTAATCTCGCCCATGGTATCAAAGCCCCGGAAATCCACCAGCACCACGTTCACCACGTTGTGGCCGCCGCCTAAAGGCAGGGACTGCTGTAAGTAATAATCAGCGATGACCGGGTCGAATAAGCCGGTGGCGTTGCCGGAAAGCATCAACAAAGTAACCAGAAGGCCGCTGGCTCCCGCCACCAGGATGTTGACGAGTTTCTCCGACCCGGATGGCGTTTCTTTCTTCAGTTCCGGCAGGTGGGCAAAAGCCAGCAGGAACAACACCGTGGACACCGTTTCCACAATAATTTGCGTGAGTGCCAGGTCGGGGGCCCGCAGATTCACCCAGAACAGGAAGACCACCGCACCCGCCCCGGACAAGGATAAAATGGCCGCCAGCCTTGTCGGTAACAGCACCACGCCCAGGGCCGCCCCGATCAGGACCAGGGCCAGCACGATTTCATAGGGCCCGACGGGGGATAAATCCAGGGTGGCCAAATTGAGGCCTCCTTTATAGATCAGCGTCCCGCCCACCGACAGGACAAACCAGAGGAAGATAAAGACCAGGTAATCTCGTAAGAAGCCGGTCATTTGTACTTTCGTAATCCAGGTGGCGGAGTTATTCAACCAGACCAGGGAACGATCGTAGAGGACATTTAAGTTAAACCGGTGATTCTGCACCCCCTCCACGAAAGCCACCACGCTCTGCTGCCGCGTGAAGAACAGGAAACCGCACAGGATCACCAGGGCACTCATCAACAGCGGCAGGTTGAACCCATGCCAGAGGGCCAGGTGTTCGGAGACAGGCTGTCCCAGGCTGCCTGTGGCCGCCGGGTTAACAATGAGGCGCTCCACCAGGCCGGGGAAAAGACCCACCACAATGTTCACGGCAGCCAAAACCACCGGGGGCCAGAGCATCTGCCAGGGATCACCGTGGTGATGCCCTCCTCTTTCCATAGGTTCGCCGCCAAACACATTGAAGACCAGCATCATCGAATAAAGGAAAGTGAAAATGCTGCCGAATACGGCCATGAGGGGGAAGAGCCACCCGGCCACTCCTCCGGCCGGCAGGGCCAGGCTGGCGGAAAAGAACATCTCCTTGGAGACGAAACCGCTTAGAAGCGGGATACCGGCCATGGAGAACGCGGTCACCCCGGCCACCAGCGCCGTCACCGGCATGCTGTGCCTCAACCCGCGCAACTGCCTGATGTCCCTGGTGCCGGTCTCATGGTCAACGATACCCACCACCATGAAGAGGGCCCCCTTAAAGGTGGCGTGGTTAAAGATGTGAAAAGCAGCCGCCGCCAAAGCCAATTTGGTGGAAAAACCGAACAGGGCGGTCACCAGGCCTAACTGGCTGATGGTGGAAAAGGCCAGTAAAGCTTTCAAGTCCGTCTGCCGTACGGCCATAAAGGAACCGTAACAGAGAGTCAGCAAACCGACACCGCTGACGAGATAAAACCACGCGGGAGTTCCTCCCAATACGGGAGTGAGACGAGCCAACAGGTAAAGCCCTGCTTTCACCATGGTGGCGGAGTGAAGATAGGCACTGACTGGAGTAGGCGCTTCCATCGCGTTAGGCAGCCAGATATGGAACGGAAACTGGGCGGACTTGGTAAAGGCACCAAGCAGCACTAGAATTAAAGCCGGTAAATAATAGGGATGGGATGCCAGGTTTCCACCTTGGGCCATGATTTCCCTGAGCTCAAAGGAACCTGTCATCAGGTAAATCATGATAAAACCGGCCAGCATGGCCAGCCCGCCAAAGACGGTGATCAGCATGGATTTAAGGGCACCGTAGCGGGATTCCTCCCGGTGAAACCAGTAGCCGATAAGGAGGAAAGACGAGACACTGGTAAGTTCCCAGAAGATATAGATGACCAGCAGGTTGCCGGTGGTCACGACCCCCAGCATGGAACCCATGAAGAGTAAAATAAATGAATAGAAATTCACCAGGTTCTCCTGCTCACCCAAATAACCGGTGGAATATGTAACCACGAAAAAACCAATACCGGTTATCAATAAAACAAACAACAAGGCCAAACCGTCAAGATAAATGGAAAAATCAATGCCCAGCCTGGAAACCCAGGCATAATCGACCTGTACCGGTGTCCCGGCCGCTACCTGGGGCAGGTAACCGGCAAAGTAAAGAAACAAGCCAAGGGGTATCAGGGAGATAACCCAGCCTGCTTTACGTTTGAACACCGGCACTAACCACGGCACGACAAGTACGGCCACAAAAGGCAATAAGATCGCAGCCAAGAACATGATCAACCCTCTTTCTAGTTTTCCTTACCGCACCCTCGAGATGCAGGTACAACCCTCCTGCCTCTCCCCAGTACGTCACCTAAACCACTGCAAGGCTTCCAACGCCGGCGTGGAAGCCGTACCCATGATACATATGGTTAAAGCATTTTCCTAACGGAAAACGCGAGCAACGAAAGAAGCACGGTTGAAATCGGGTTCAACCGGTTTAGAAAAACAAAACTTCCCCCCCATTTTAAAGATACTACGGTTTTGATAGTAACATGCCTCAGTGGCTCTGTCAATCTATATTTCCGGGCCCAAACCGGCAATACAGTTGATAATTTAAGTAATATTCTGAATTTTTAATATTTTCTTATGGATGCTTTGTCCCAAATTGAAGGCCGCCGTCAAACGACCCAGGACATCCGGCTCGCCGTCGCATCCAAGGAAAACCTTGTGGGAGCAAGCACAAGATGCCCGCCTGTTAAAGGAAATAGAGCACCAGGCCCAGGATCCCCCCGGCGCTCAAAGCGAGAATGGGGTGGACCCGCCAGTAGTGGGAGGCCAGGAGTGCCGCCAGGCACACCATAACCGGCACCGGCCCCGTCATCACTCCCTGGGCCAGGTTAAAGCCCGCATAGGCAATGAGGGCAACGATGACCGGGCGAATCCCTTTCAGGACCGCCTGCACCACGGGATGATCGTGGTGCTTGAGAAAATATGTTACCCCGATGACCAGGATTAAAGCAGCAGGCGTCACTACCCCGAGGGTGGCCACCGTCGAGCCCGCCACCCCGGCCACGTTGTAGCCGGCAAAAGTAGCGATATTGATGGCAAAAGGCCCCGGCGTCATCTGGGAGACTGTAATCATATCCACCAATTGCTCCATGGTGACCCAGCGGTGGTGATGCACTAATTCCCGGGTAATGAGAGGAATCATGGCATAGCCGCCGCCGAAGGAAAAAGCCCCGATCTTAAAAAAGGTCCAAAAAATCTCCGCTAGGATCAAATTTCCCGGTCACCTCTTTTCTGTTCCGGACGGTAATAGAACAAATAACCTGCCAGCCCTCCCAGCAGGATGAGGGTAATGGGGCTCAAGGAAACCACGGGGAAATAATGAAAGAACAGGCTCACCGCAAAGGCGGCCAGGCAGATCAGCAATCCCCTCCGGTCCTTGGCCGCTTTCTTACCCGTGGAAAAAGCAGCATACAGCAAAAGAGCCACCACCACCGGAGCGGCCCCGGTCATGAAGGCTTCCACGGCCTGCATTTCCCGGAACAGCCGGTAAAACCGGGCAATCAAGAGAATGATGAAAAACGAAGGCAGGATGGCCCCCAGCACCGCCGCGGCCGCCCCCCGGAAACCCCGTACCTTGTAGCCGATCACCAGGGCGGAATTCACGGCAATGACCCCCGGCGCCGACTGGGCCAGGGCGATCATGTCAAGGAACTCTTCTTCCGACACCCAGCCTTTGTTGGTCACTACTTCTCTTTCAATCAAAGGGAGCATGACATAACCGCCCCCGATGGTGAAACCGCCGATCTTGAAAAAGGTTAAGAACAGCTGCCAGGTCAACAGGGATCGCCCTCCTTTCTCCCAGCGACAGGGCCTGAGCCGTCACCCGGGCGGCGCCCGGTCACCACCCGGTCCCGCCCGGCATAATCCCGGTGCACCGCCACTGCCTGAAAACCCACTTCCTCAAATATTCGCCGGACCGGTTCCCCCTGGTCCCAACCGATTTCCAAAGCCAGAAAGCCGCCCGGCTTCAGGCACCGGGACGCTTGCCGGCTGAGCCGGCGGTAATAGGCCAGGCCGTCGGAACCCCCGTCCAGGGCTACAGCCGGCTCATGCTGCACCTCCCGCGGCAAAGCGGCCATGCCCGCCGAAGGGATGTACGGAGGATTGCCGGCAATGATGTCGAACTGCCCGGGCGTATCTAAAAAAGGGGTGAGCAAATCCCCTAACACCCATTCCACCTGCACCTGGTGGCGGCGGGCGTTTTCCCGGGCCACGGCCAAAGCGGCGGGGGAAATGTCCACCCCCGTCACCCGGGCTTCCGGCCAGTAGTAGGCTAGGCTAACGGCAATAGCGCCGCTTCCCGTGCCCACGTCCACAATCCGGCAAGTCCCGCCGGCGCAGAATTCCCCTTTCAGTGCCAGGACTTTTTCCACCAGGACTTCCGTATCGCTTCTGGGAATCAGCACATGAGGAGTCACTTTAAACTCCAGGGACATGAATTCCTGCTTGCCGGTAAGATACTGCAAGGGGTACCCGCTCCCCCTCCGCCGCACCACCTGTTGATAAACTTCCCACTGGTCCGGCGTTAGATACCGCGCATCATGGGTGATAATCCGGACTGTGTTTTCCTCGAGCACATGGGCCAGCAGCAATTCCGCTTCCAGCCGGGGCTGGGGGATGCCCGCGTTTCTTAAAAATTTAACCGCCTGGAGCAGGGCATCACGAATCACCGGCGGTTTTGTACTGAAAGGATTATGCATTGACATTTTTCAGTTTTTCCGCTTGTTCCGTAGTCACCAGGGCTTCGATGATTTCCCCCAGATCCCCGTCCATGACGGCATCCAACTTGTGGAGAGTCAGGCCGATGCGGTGATCGGTCACCCGGTTTTGCGGGAAATTGTAGGTCCGGATCCGTTCACTCCGGTCCCCGGTACCAATCATGCTCTTCCTGGCTTCCCGCAGTTCGCCTTGCTGCTTGGCCACGGCAATATCCAAGAGGCGCGCCCGCAAGATCTTCATCGCCTTGTCTTTATTTTTATGCTGTGATTTTTCATCCTGGCAGGATACCACAATCCCGGTGGGCAAGTGAGTAATCCGCACCGCCGACTGGGTGGTGTTGACGGATTGTCCTCCCGGGCCGCTGGAGCAGAACACATCGATGCGCAGGTCGTTGGGGTCAATGTCTACATCCACTTCTTCCGCTTCCGGCAGGACCGCCACCGTGGCAGCGGAGGTATGAATGCGCCCCTGGGCTTCCGTCACGGGCACCCGCTGGACCCGGTGAACACCGCTTTCGAACTTCAAACGGCTGTAGGCTCCATGCCCGGAAACCTGGAAGATGATCTCCTTATAGCCCCCGATGTCCGTGGGGTTTTGGCTGAGGATTTCCAGCTTCCAGTTCCTGCGTTCCACGTACCGGCTGTACATCCGGAACAGGTCCCCGGCAAAGAGAGCCGCTTCTTCCCCGCCGGTACCGGCCCGGATTTCCATGATCACGTTCTTGTCGTCGTTGGGGTCTTTGGGCAAAAGCAGGATCTTTAGTTGATGCTCCAACTCTTCCTTCCGCCGGGTCAGTTCATCCACCTCTTGGGCGGCCAGCTCTCTTAACTCCTTGTCCTGTTCTTCCTCAAGGATTTCCTTGGCCCCCTCGAGATCCGCCAGCACTCCTTTGTAGTCCCGGAAAGCGGTGACGATTTCCGTCAAAGCGGCATGGGCCTTGGCATGTTTCTGGTATTCGGCCTGGTCGGCGATGACGGCGGGATCGGATAATAACCGGGCCAACTCTTCATATTTATCTTCAATGGCTTGTAACTTTTCCAGCATGCTCTACACCTTCTTTGAACAGCATTAAGACTACTATCTTACTTTACGATTAACGTGAGCTAAATGGTATTATATCACACCACATAAACGATGCATAGTTTCCCGGAAACTAACGTAAAAGGAACAAGTTCCCGAGCCTGATTCCCAGCAAAACCGACAGTATCCCGCAAACCAGGCTTGCCGCCAGGTAACCGCAGCCGGTCAGGGGCTGCTTACCGGCCCAAAGGGTCCATATTTCCAAACTAAACGTGGAAAAAGTAGTAAAGGCACCCAGGAAGCCGCTGGTTAACAAGGCCTTGCCCTCGGGGGATAAACTGTCTCCTAGAGGGTACAGAAAGCCAATGAGCAAGCAGCCTAACACATTTACCGCAAAGGTCCCTAACGGGAATGGCCCGGCGCTTTGGCTCATCAGCCAGGCGGAAAAATAATACCTGGCCAAAGCACCCGCGGCGCCCCCGGCGGCTACCGCCAGAAAAACGGGAAAATGCAACAAGCCTCACCTCTAAATATAAAAATAGCAGCTTTTTGCAGCCGCTATTTCCACCTGGATTAGATACCGTATTTTTTCCTGAACCGTTCCACCCGGCCGCCCTTTTCCACTACCCGTGTGCGCACTCCCGTGTAGAAGGGATGGCAGGCGGAGCAGATTTCCACCCGGATATCCTGCTTGGTGGAAATGGTGTCAATGACATTGCCACAAGCACAGGTAATTGTTGTTTTGTAAACTTTCGGGTGAATACCTTCCTTCACCGTAATCACCTCGCTTTTTCCATCACCAGGGTAAAATACAACAGCTGTAATTATACCATAGACTCCGGTGCTTGACAATAAATCCGGCCCGGATTTTTTCAACTCCCGGCAAAAGGTTTTTCCCGGGCCAAGTCGAATTATTAACTGGCTGTTAAAACGGAGGTCGGGGAGGTGTTTTGGGTTGGAGGAGCTCCTGCAACGGATTCTGGCCGAAATCCAGGGTATTAAGCAGGACATTGAAGTGCTGACCAACCGGATTGACCTGGTAGCCACCATGACGGCCAAGCGGTTTAATGAGTTGGAAGCACGCATGGACCGGTTTGAAGCCGACACCAACGAACGGTTTAACCGGCTGGAAGCGCGCATGGATCAACTAGATAAGAAGTTTGATCACCATGCCGCAGAATTTCACCAGTTCCGCCGGGAAAATGAAAGAGCCCACGGCATCATCGAAGGTAAACTGGACAAGCTCAACGGCCGGATTTTCGAGTTGGAAGGTGTCGTAGCCCAGAACGTAACGGAAATCAACGCCCTGCAGGACGCCGTATTTGAATAGCCAAAAAAGCCCGGTGCCGAGCCGGGCTTTCAGTTTATTTGAGATACAGGAGGGGATCCACGGTCTTGCCGTTGACCCATACTTCAAAATGCACATGAGGACCGGTGGCCCGGCCGGTGCTGCCAACCTCGGCGATGATTTGGCCGGCCGCGACCCGCTGGCCTTTTTTCACCAGGTTCTTGGAATGGTGACCGTAAACGGTGACCAGGCCGTTGTCATGGAGGATTTCCACCGCATTGCCGTAATAACCGTTCTTATAACCGCTGAAACGGACTACCCCCGCCTGGGCCGCCCGCACGGGTGTCCCCTTTTTGGCGGCAATGTCCAAACCATGGTGGAACTCCTTACCCCTGGGACCGTAGGGAGAGGTAATGGGGCCGTTAACGGGCCAGTACAATTCTCCTTCTTTGGCCCGGGCCACCTGGCTGCCGCGGGTTTGCACCGCCCAGGACCAGGGCGAACCGGGTATGGTCAAAATCCTGCCTACCTGCAGTGTTTCCGGTTTCGTAATCCGGTTGGCCACCATCAAAGTTTTCACGTCCACGTCAAACCGCCTGGCAATCCCCCAAAGAGTGTCTCCCGGGCGGACCTGATAGGTCTTATCCGGTTCCACGGGGAGCCTCAAGTATTGCCCGGCGTAGATGGTGTCACCCGGAGCCAGGTAATTCATGGCCGCCAGCAATTCCAAATCCGTGCCCAGCCTGCGGGACAGCCCCCAGAGGGTATCCCCCTTCTGCACTCGATAAAGCTGTCCTTGGGTCTGGGCTTTCATCACGAGGGCTTCCTGAGTCAGGCGGTCCATTTCCAACCGCCACATCCAGGAATCCTGGTACTCGGCTGCCACCGGTGCCGGCAGGAGCAGGAATAAAGTCAACAACACCGCCGCCAACCCGTGCCGCAGCCTTGTGTTTATTTGCGCAAACAAAATACTCACCCCATTTTGCCTTACTTGGAATATTTTTCTTCCAAGTCCAGCTACTATTCTTGCCTAGAGGTGAGCAAAATATTCATTATTAGACTTCGGGAAAGAAATGAGGCAGGGCCCTGATCAGATCCGCGTTGGTGCGGGTCTTTTTCATGGCGTCGATGAGCATTTCCATGACTTCCACATTGTTCATGTTGCTGGTCACCCGGCGGAAATGCCAGATGAGGTCCAATTCTTCCCTGGAAAGAAGAAGCTCCTCCCGCCTGGTGCCGGAGCGTTTCACGTCAATGGCAGGGAAAATCCGCCGTTCCGCCAGTTTCCGGTCCAGGATCAATTCCATGTTGCCGGTGCCTTTAAATTCTTCAAAGATCACATCGTCCATGCGGCTGCCGGTGTCCACCAGAGCCGTGGCCAGGATGGTGAGACTCCCGCCTTCCTCCACGTTCCTGGCGGCCCCGAAAAACCGTTTCGGCTTGTGCAAGGCCGCCGGGTCCACGCCCCCGGACAAAGTGCGGCCGCTGGGCGGGATGACCAGGTTTTGGGCCCGGGCCAGCCTGGTCAGGCTGTCCATGAGCACCACCACATCTTTCTTGTGTTCCACCAGCCTTTTAGCCCTCTCCAGCACCATATCCGCCACTTTGACGTGGTTTTCCGGCAGTTCGTCAAAAGTCGAGGCGACGACTTCTCCCTTGACGGATCTCTCGATATCCGTCACTTCCTCCGGTCTCTCGTCAATGAGCAGGACGATCAGGTAGATATCAGGATAGTTGGCGGTGATGCTGTTGGCCACGTTCACTAAGAGGGTGGTCTTGCCCGCCTTGGGGGGCGCCACGATTAAACCCCGCTGCCCTTTGCCGATGGGATCGATTAAATCAATGATCCGGGCCGAGATATTATGTTCTTCGGAAAGCTGCGGGCACTCCAGGGTCAGCCTCTCCTGGGGGTAAATGGGAGTGAGCCCGTCAAAGTGCAGCCTCTGGGGCGAAAGTTCGGGATCCAAACCGTTGACTTTCTGTACCCGCAAGAGGGCGAAATACCGTTCTCCCTCCTTGGGCGGGCGCACCAAACCGGACACCAGGTCCCCGGTGCGCAAATCAAACCGGCGGATCTGGGAAGGGGAAACATAGATGTCATCGTCACTGGGGAGATAAGTAAAAGGCCGCAAGAACCCGTAGCCGTCAGGCAATATCTCCAAAACCCCTTGGGCCAGCAAGTGCCCGTCTGCCTCAGTCTGTTTCTTCAAGATCTCAAAAATCAATTCCTGCTTGCGCAGTTTGGAATAACCGGTCAGCCCTATTTCCCGTGCCAGGGCATAGAGTTCGACCATGGTTTTGCTCTCTAGTTCTGCAGCGTTCAACAAGAAAACCTCCTTAAAGATATTTGGGAGCATGTGTTTGGAGAAAGCTTAGAATTGCCTGATAAATTATGGGACAATGGAGGGCTACAGGGCAAAGGGAAGGCTTGGGGCAAGGATAAAAGCCTTCTTCCGGAGAGAAGAAGGCTGTTGTCTGGATATATACCAGTATACCACCGGCAGACAATCACGTCAACATGTACAGTTATTTTCCGTCGCCGCAGAGCCGGCGCCAAGTGGGTTTCTTGTCAAAACGGTGCCGGGCCTCAATGAACCGCATGGTACCGGTCAAGCCCCGCAGGACCACGGTGTGAGTGACCGCACCGCCGGCGGTAAAGCGGACACCCCGCAGGAGGCTCCCGGTGGTAATGCCGGTGGCGGCAAAAATAACGTCATCGGTTTTCACTAAATCATCCAAGGTCAAGAGCTGGCGGGGATCCTCCAGCCCCATCTGCCTGGCCCGTTCCTCTTCCGCCGGGTCTGAAGGCACTAGGCGTCCCTGCAGTTCTCCTCCCAAAGCTTTCAAAGCGGCCGCGGCCAGCACTCCTTCGGGGGCACCCCCGATGCCGATCATCATATCGATGCCCGAATCCTCAAAAGCCGTAGCCACTGCCGGAGCCACGTCCCCGTCGGAAATGAGCTGGATCCTGGCACCGGCGCAGCGTACTTCTTCGATGATTTGGGCATGGCGCGGCCGGTCCAAGATCACCACCGTCAGGTCCGGCACGTCTTTGTCGAGGGCGCCGGCAACGGCCTTCAGGTTTTCCGCTACAGGCGCATCCAGGCTAATGCGGCCCCTGGCTTTCGGCCCCACGGCAATTTTATCCATGTACATATCCGGTGCATGCAGCAAACACCCCCTGGGAGCCACGGCTACCACGGCCATGGCGCCGGGCAAACCCTTGGCCACCAGGTTGGTCCCCTCCAGGGGATCCACCGCCACATCCACCGCGGGGGCCTCTCCCGTCCCTACTCTTTCACCGATGTAGAGCATGGGCGCCTCGTCCATTTCTCCTTCACCGATGACGACCACGCCGTCAATATGCACCGTATCGAACACCGCCCGCATGGCCGAAACGGCCGCTTGATCGGCGGCGTTTTTATCGCCCAGCCCCATCCAGCGGGCGGCGGCCAGGGCTGCCGCCTCGGTCACCCGGGCAAACTCTAAAGCCAGTTCTCTCTCCATGTACTGAGTCCACCTCTCCCTCGCTATCTACTACTTCCTCCGGTTCGACTACTTGTTCTTTACCTTCTCCCAATCGGCCAGGAAGCGGGCGATCCCGATATCCGTCAGCGGGTGTTTAATCATCTGTTCCAGCACTTTATAGGGCACGGTGGCAATATCGGCGCCTAACAAAGCCGCCTGGGACACATGGAGCGGGTGGCGGATGCTGGCGGCAATAACTTCCGTGGCAAAACCGTGCTGGGCATAAATCTGGACGATTTCCCCGATCAAAGACAAGCCGTCATGGCTGATATCGTCCAACCTGCCTAAGAAGGGGCTGACATAAGTGGCACCGGCCAGGGCGGCCAGGAGGGCCTGGTTGGGGGAAAAGACCAGGGTTACATTGGTCTTAATGTTTTTCCGGCTGAACCGGCCCACGGCTTTCAGCCCTTCCGCCGTCATGGGCACTTTGATGACAATATTGGGATGGATGGCGGCCAACGCTTCCCCTTCCGGGACCATTTCCTCGGCAGTGGTGCTGACGACTTCGGCGCTGATGGGCCCGTCCACGATGGCGGCAATTTCCTGCACCACTTCCTGAAAATTGCGGCCCTCCTTGGCAATGAGAGACGGGTTGGTGGTCACCCCGCTGATGACACCCAGTTCCCAAGCCCGGCGGATTTCCTCCAGATTGGCAGAGTCCAAGAACAAACGCACTGCTATCACCTCCCCGGGGATTATAAACAAACTCAAATCGGTGTCAACCGGAAGGCTGTTTCCGGTCAACACCGATTGGTAATCTCAAGCACAAATGCGGCTACCTGTCCCCTTTCCGGCTGTTTTTCGGTCGAAAGGTTTCGCAAGCAGTCCCGTCGGAAGAATTAACCAGGTTATCGCCGCTGGAACGCACTTCAATGGCGTCAGCCAGGCAATACTGGTTGGCATTGTAATAACACTCTTCAACCTGGCATTTAATCCGGCCCATTTCCGTTCACCTCCAAAGGTAGCATCCCCCGGAGGAGAAGGCTCTATGCTAGGCCTGGCCGCTGGAACCAAAGAGGCGAATCTTTTCCCTGATGATAGCGATCATTTCTTCTTTGGCCGGGCCGAGAATCTTGCGCGGGTCGATTTCGTCAGGGTTTTTCGCGATGACCTCTTTGACCCCTTTGACGAAGGCTTCCCGGATATTGGTGTCGATATTGATCTTGCGCACACCCAGTGCCACGGCTTGTCTTATGGCCTCGTCGGGAACGCCGGAAGAACCGTGGAGCACAATGGGCACCTGAGTTAAAGCCCGGATTTTCTCCAGGCGGGCAAAATCCAATTTCGGCACCCCTTTATATCTCCCGTGGGCGGTGCCGATGGCGACGGCCAGGGCATCCACTCCCGTTTGTTCCACGAAATATTTTGCTTCTTCCGGATCGGTTAAGGAGGCTTCCCAATCGCTCACGGAAATATCATCTTCCGTGCCGCCGATTTTGCCCAGTTCCGCTTCCACGGACACGCCGACGGCCCGGGCCACTTCCAGTACCCGGTTGGTCAACCGGATGTTTTCCTCTAAAGGCAGTTTCGAACCGTCGATCATGACGGAACTGAATCCCTGCCTGATACACTGCATCACTTGAGCAAAGCTGGTGCCATGGTCCAGGTGCAGGCAAACGGGCACGCCGGCCTCCTCCGCCGCGACCCTGGTCATGGCCACAATGTAAGAAAGGCCTGCGTATTTGATGGCACCTTGGCTGGCTTGGACAATGACAGGGGATCTTTCCTGTTCTGCGGCAGTGATGATGGCTTGAATGATTTCCATGTTGTTGCAGTTAAAAGCTCCTACCGCATATTTCCCCGCTTCGGCTTGTTCCATTAGTTCCTTCAGCGTGACGAACGGCAAGACAAAAACTCCTTTCCCTTACTAGAACTTAACTGTTGGTATGGCTTTTTACTCGCGGCCTCCCGCGCCGCAGCTTCGGCGGTTGGGGCCAGGTACGACCCGTCTCTCCCATGACGATGCCCGGTAGATGCAGGAATCTTTCCAGGTCCTCCGGCAGTACGGCCGGTATGAACAGCTCCGTACCGCAGGTAGGGCAGCGGAGCTCCAGCCGGTCGGGACAGATTTCCAGCTCCAGGTTATGATTGCCGCATTGACAATTCAGCTCTCCCAACTCGGCCATCCCATATAGTTTCTCCAGAATTCCTAGCATTACTTGACAATTCTCAAAGTAGTCGGGGGAACCTACTTCCAACGCCAACTGGGTTAAGGAACGGCGATGGGATTTGACCCGGTTCACCACCTGTTCCTCCGGGCCGACGGATCCGGCAATATGGTCGCCTCCTTGGCAAACCAGGTCCTTCGCCGCGGGACGAAGCATGTCCTTCCTGGCAAAGGGCTGCAGGTGGGTCTTGTGACAAAAAGCACACTCATACCGGAACCAGTAATTAGCGTTCCTCCGTACTACCTGCAGCACGGGAAAGCCGCACTCACATGTAAAAGCCTGCTCCTTTCCCAGGGAAAACAAAGAAAGGACGTGCCAACTAATACGTCCACACCGCGAACAAACCACCGCTGCCACCGCACGTGTTTCAATGAGCAACCGGATCCCTCCCCCATGTCAGTATTCTCTGTCCACAGCAGGATTCCTCCTGTGCCGGCCGCCGGAAATACAAAACTCAGCAGGCACAAAACTTGCGAGGCTCCTCGGCCAAAGAAGCGTGGAGCACTTCCTTCAGCTCGAAAATGTCGAAAGGTTTGACCAGGGTATGGTGAACGCCGAGTTCGGCGCAGTGGTCAAGGAACTCTTTTTCATGATGCGCCGTCAGTAAGACAACTCTACCGGTAAAACCTCTGGCTCGCAGGGCTTTCAAGGTGGCTAGCCCGTCCATTCCCGGCATTTGCACATCCAGCAACACCACATCGATCTCCTCAGTCTCCACTAAACTCAGGGCTCGATGGCCGCTTTCGGCAGCGATTACCCGGCGGGTATCCGTGCGAAGAAACTCCGCAATCAAATGCCGCACGCTGGCCTGGTCATCCACAACCAGAATCGTGGCTTCTTTGAGCACTGGATTCTTGCGCAAGGCCAGAACACACCCTTCTATTTACAAAATATCCCAGTAGAGCACCGACACAAGTCTCCCTACACATATTCAAGACAAAAACGAAAGTTCCTTCTAAGAAAAATGTAACATTTGATCAAATATTACGACTCACCGCCTGCCGGGCCGGGGTTCGTACAGCCACCACTTGTCCCTCCCGCAAGTATACCCTTGGCAGGTCAGGGCTCGCAGTGATCCTGCCCAGGGGAACGGACACAATGTCATTCTCCTTAAGGGGCAGGTCACCGATCTCAATCATGGAAAGCTGCATCCCGATGCGGCCCACAATGGGCAGCCAGTGTTCCCCGCTTCTGACCCCCAGGGCCTGGGGTCCCTTGCCCCAATAAGCTAAAACGGTTTTAACCAGAGTCTTCATCAAATCACCCAGGTTTTTCGGCCGCGCCACCGCCGTTACCCCCAAACCGTCGGCATAACCGTAAGGAATGACGCCGATGCGAGTGGCCTTTTTCAGGCGGTAATCCCGGCCATAACCCACCCCGGCCCCTTTGGGGAGTTCCTGGATATGGAGGATCCTGGCTTTAGGCTGCCAGGGGTTCCGCAGGGAAAGGGAATTTCTCACCGCCGGCGGCTTTTGCCCGTAGAGGACGGTACCGAGGCGCACCATATCAAAATGGGCTTCCGGCAATACCAGAGCGGCAGTGCTGCCGGCAGCATGTTTCAGGGGAATCTCGATGCCTGCTGCTTGGAGTGACTCAATGGCTGTCTTAAACAGGGTCAGCTGTTGTTGGGTAAAAGTATCGCCGGGGGCGGGCCGGGCAAAATGGGTATACAGCCCCTCCAGGCGCAGGCCGGGGCACTCCTCCAAAAGCCGCCGGCAGAAGGGAAGTACCTCCGCCGGTTTCAGTCCCGTCCGCCCCATGCCGGTCTCTATTTTAATATGTACATCTAGCACCTGCCCGGGCGCCAGGGCCTCCTGCAGGGCCCGCGCCGTCTCCAGGGAATCGACGGTGGGGGTCAGCCGGTAGCGGGCTGCCTCCCCAGCCTCCTGGGGCAGCAGTGGGGCAAACAAGAGAACCGGCGCGGTAACCCCTTCCCGGCGGAGCAGGATCCCTTCCGCCAGGTGCGTCACCCCCAGCATGTCCACCCCCTCATTTTCAAACAGTTTGGCCACCGGACCCCCTCCCAGGCCGTAGCCATCTGCTTTGACGACTGCCAGGATTTTCAAGTGGCCGGGCAAGGCTTGTCTGATAGAATGGAAATTGTAAACCAGCGCATCCAGATCAATTTCAATCCAGTGAGTGAATGCTTGCATCCTTTCCCTCTCCTGCCGTGCAAAAGTCGGAGCGGTATCGCCTTCAGGCCGTTGAACAACTGCAAACCCGGCAATCGGTGTTAATCGCGGGCTTCAGGGGAGCCCTATTTGGGGATGAGCTCGGTCTCCCTCGGATGCCTCCCATTCGCACCTGGCGGTGCTCAGAGGTCGGCATTTTCCCTCGAGCTCCCTCGCTCGTTTGATTCTTGCTCCAATTCAGCCCTCGATTAACACCGATTGCCCTTTGCCTGTGAGCAGGGAAGCGGTACCGCTCTAGCTCTATTGTATCTCAAATTGGCCCTGAAAAACACTTGCCGGCGGCGCGGCAGGCTTATCGGCCAAGAAAACCGGAGCAAACAAATTTTTTCTCAAAAATTTGCAAGTTTTCCGCGGCAAGGGTAGTATTTAGTTACAGAAGGGTCTATAAGGAAGTGATAGGTTGGAACATTTTCCTGACGAAGTGTTGGTGCAGAAGTCCCTAGCCGGGGACCGCCAAGCTTTTGCGGTCATCGTGCAAAGGTACCAGAAACAAATCTACAGCCTAGCCTATCGCCTGACCAATAGCCCAGATGACGCCCAGGATTTGGCACAGGAAGTGTTTATCAAGGTGTACCAGGTTCTCTCCAAATATGATGCCAATCGACCCTTTTTCCCTTGGATGTACAAAGTGGCAACCAATGTTTGTTATTCATATCTGCGGAGAAAACCGTCTCAAGAGGTACCCCTTGACAAGATCATCGAATTCGGACCGTTGGTGCCCACCGGTCCGGAAGGGCCGGAGGCCCAATTCGAGCGCAAGGAACTCCAAAGACTGGTACAGCAGGCTCTGGCTGAGCTGCCTGAAAACTATCGCATACCTATGGTTTTACGGTATTTAGAGGAACTTTCCTACCAGGAAATTGCCGATGTGATGGAATTACCCATCACTACGATTGAAACCAGGCTTTACCGCGGTCGCAGTTTGCTGCAGAAGAGGCTGAATCTCATTTTAGAAAGGGGGGTATCTCATGAGATGTCAGGAAGCTAGAAGTTTAATCTATACTTACATCGACGGCTGCTTGGCAGGCCAAGTGGAAAGGGCTTTCTTCGGCCACTTGTCCCAATGCCCGTACTGCCAGCAGGAATTGGAGTACGCTCGACAGACTCATGCCCTCCTGGAAAAATATTGCACACCGGTAGAGCCTCCGGCTGATTTTGTGGACCGGGTGATGGCGGCGCTGGACGGGATCCAGCCTGAACAGCCGGCGGAAACGAAAAAAGCCCTGCCGGAGCAGGCCCCGCTGTGGCACAGCTTTAGAACTCTTCGCCGCTGGGCCCAGGTAGCCTCGGTAGCCATACTGATGGCAGCCGTATCCTTGACTTCCTTGTTTAACGGCGGCTTCCAACTGGCCAGGACGCCAACCCCGGAGAATTTACCGGCTAATGTGGAAACGGTCGGAGAACAAACTGAGGAGCAGCAACCGGGCACTGATCAGGCTGACCAAGAGGGCAGCACGGTACAGCGGTCCGATCAGTTAGAGGGAGACACCACCGCCCCGGTCCCGGGCAGCGGGGATGTAAGCAATGAACCGGCACAGCAGCCGGACCGGACTCCACCGGCACAGGCCGGTGAGCCAACAGGCCTGGAACAGCAAAAGCCGGCGGGAGAGCAAGCACCGCCCGGCGGGATCGAGGTGGCCCAGGTAACACCGCCGGAAATACCGGTTCCTGCCCAGGAAGTACCGGCCCCGGCAGGCCCCTTCAAGGCCGCTCAGGTGGAACAAATTGACACCATTAAGAGCGTGGCGCTGGAGAAGCTACCCCTCACCGGCGACAGCCAGCCCGGCAGCGGTATTTTCACCGGCCAGGAGTTAAAGTACCTCACCGGTAATCCGGGCGAGCGGCTGACCATCTGGACTTGGCATCCCGGCACAGACTCCTTCCGGCTCGCCGGGGAAACGGCCAAAGGGGTGCTGGGTAATCCCGTCTGGTCTCCCGACGGTCAAAGGTTAGCTTATTTACACCGGTCTGAACAGGGTGTATCCCTTTACATTGACGATTTGGCCGGCGGCGCCGTTAAAGTCGCCCCGGTGGAACAAGAGGGAGAAATTCAATATCCTGCTTGGTCCACTAAAGGCGAGATTAGTTACCTGCTCGCCACCGGGACCAATCAAAACCAGGTCGTAGTATCCAACGGCCAGGACAGCACCGTGGTTGCCGCCACGGACAGCAGTTGCGGCCCGGCCTGGTCCCCTGACGGCACGCAAATTGCCTACGGCAAGGACGGCTACCTGCGCGTGATCAAACGGGACGGCACCCAGGACAGAGCCGTCGCCAAGTTGGAAGGAAGCCTCCAAGCTATCGCTTGGTCTCCCGACCAGGGGAAAATCGCCGTCAGTGTCAAAGGCCCCAATAACCGGCAAGGTCTTTGGATAGGGCATCCCTCCGGGACCAGTTGGAAAAAAATATCGGAAGTCGGCGGCGGGCGCTTATTGAGCTGGGCGCCGGACGGCAGCAAAGTAGCCTTTACCGATGCCCAGGGCAGTGCTTACCTGCTGACCTTTACCGCCCAAGGCCAGAAAGAAGGGCTTTACCCCATCACTCCCGACCCGGGTAAAGGCGGTGTAAAGTCCATGGCTTGGGCCGGCGACGGTAAGGAGCTCGTCATCGAATGGGCACCGGCACAAGAAGACAAGGGATTATGGAAAGCGATAGTTCCGTAAGGGACCAGTGAAATTCTGGTCTCTTACTTTTTTGCCGGCTCAACCTCCGGCAAAACGGCCAAAAAAAGGACGCCGACCGGGGCACGCAACCTTTGTCGCGTTAGGGATATTGTTAGCTGCTATATTCCATTAATTCTGAAACTGACTCATGCATTATGACCAGGTGTGGTTGCAGGGATGTTCTTTAATAGATGCCGCGGTTAGTCCAAAGCTTGCTTCATCTTTATATACTTCTTTTAAAACGGGACGGCCCGGGCAAAAATAGATCCAAAGTGGAGGTTGACTTGACAGCCACGGCTGGTAATATTAACGTAGGATGTATATGAAAATCGGTTAATATAGACAAGGAGAGGTTTTCGTGAATTTGGTAGCACAGCTGGAGGAACGGATTTACGCGGCTTTACGGGAAGCGGCTTTAAAAGCCCAAAACGAGGGAGAGCTGGTCTTTAGCCAACTGCCGGATTTCGTGCTGGAAGTACCCCGGGATAAAAACCACGGCGATTATGCCACCAACCTGGCCATGGTGCTGGCCCGGGAAGCCAAGAAGCCCCCGCGCCAGATTGCCGAGATACTGGTAAGAAACTTTGAGAAAGAAGGCACCTGGGTGGCGGAAATTGAAATCGCCGGTCCCGGCTTTATTAATTTCCGCCTGGACCACCGCTGGTTGTACCAGGTCCCGCCGGTAATCGAAGGGGAAGATACGGCCTACGGCCGCTCCGGCGCGGGACAAGGGCGCAAGGTGATGGTGGAATTCGTCAGCGCCAACCCCACCGGTTTGCTGCACATGGGCAATGCCCGGGGGGCGGCTTTGGGAGACGCCATTGCCAACCTGTTGGACGCCGCCGGATTCGAGGTCACACGAGAGTACTACATCAACGACGCCGGCAACCAAATCGAAAACTTCGGTAAATCCTTGGAAGCCCGGTACCTGCAGCTTTTAGGTCACGATGTGCCTTTCCCGGAAGAGGGCTACCACGGGGAGGATATCATCGAGACGGTGAAAAGAATTATCGCCCGGGACGGGGACAAGTACCTGGGCATGGAGAGCAGCCTGCGCCGGGAATTCTTGATTAAATACGCTTTGGAAGAAAAACTGGCCCATATTCGCAGCACTTTAGAACAATTCGGCGTCTCTTACGACGTCTGGTTCAGCGAGCAATCCCTCCATGACAGCGGCGCCGTGGAAAAGGTCATCCGCGAGCTGGATGCTAAAGGTTATGTTTACGAAAAGGACGGCGCCCTCTGGCTCAAGGGCCGGGACTTGGGCTTGGAAAAAGATGAGGTTTTGGTGCGCCATAACGGCATTCCTACATACTTTGCGGCGGATATTGCGTATCATAAAAACAAACTGGAGAGAGGCTTTACCTGGCTCATTAACTTGTGGGGGGCAGACCACCATTCCCATGTGGCCCGCATGAAAGCCGCTTTAAAAGCCCTGGGTTACGATCCGGAACAATTGACCGTGGTGGTCATGCAGCTGGTGCGCCTGTTCTCCGGGGGCGAAATCGTGCGCATGTCCAAAAGGACGGGCCGGTACATCACCCTCAGCGATTTGATTGAAGAAGTCGGCACCGATGCCGCCCGGTTCTTTTTTGTCATGCGCAGCGCCGACAGCCACCTGGATTTTGACCTGGATTTGGCCAAGGAGGAATCCAGCGAAAACCCCGTTTACTACGTCCAGTACGCCCATGCGAGGATCTGCAGCATCTTGCGCCAGGCGGAAGAGGAAGGCATCCGGCTAAAACCTGCCGCCGAGTGCCACCTGCAGCTCCTCACTCATCCCACGGAGCTGGAATTGCTGCGCAAGATGGCGGAACTGCCGGAGCTGGTCAAAGATGCGGCCCTGGCCCTGGAACCCCACCGCTTGACCCACTATGCCGGGGAACTGGCGAGCTTATTCCATAATTTCTACACCCACTGCCGGGTGCTGACCTCCGAAGCGGATTTAAGAGACGCCCGTTTAATTTTAGTCAACAGCGTGCGGATTACCCTGAGAAACCTACTGCAGCTTTTGGGAGTGAGGGCTCCGGAGCGGATGTAACTCCCCGGCCGGTTGATATTGTTGACAGTATCAGGGTGGCAGGATAAAATTATTTGGGTGTATAGAACAGGAGGAGACATCATGGCTAAACACATATTCGTGACCGGTGGGGTAGCATCTTCTCTGGGCAAAGGCATCACCACCGCCGCTTTGGGCAGGCTCCTCAAAAGCAGGGGCTTGAAAGTGGCTATTCAAAAACTGGATCCCTATATTAACGTGGACCCGGGGAACATGAGTCCATACCAGCACGGCGAGGTATTCGTCACGGAAGACGGCGCGGAAACGGACTTGGACCTGGGCCACTACGAGCGGTTTATCGACGTCAACCTCACTCATAACAGCAGCATTACCACAGGCAAGATCTACTGGTCGGTGATCACCAAGGAAAGAGCCGGGGAATACTTGGGCAGTACCGTACAAGTCATTCCCCATATCACCAACGAAATCAAAGAACGGATCTACCGGCTGGGCCGGGAGAGCAACCCGGATGTAGTGATCACGGAAATCGGGGGTACGGTAGGGGATATCGAATCCCTTCCTTTTTTGGAGGCCATCCGCCAGGTGAAAAGCGACATCGGGAAAGACAATGTGATCTACGTCCATGTGACCCTGGTACCCTATCTCGCCATGGCCGGGGAAGCAAAGACCAAGCCCACCCAGCACAGCGTGAAAGAACTTAGAAGCATCGGGATTCAACCGGACGTCATCGTCTGCCGATCTGAAAGACCTTTATCAGCGGAAATGGAAGAAAAGATCGCCCTTTTCTGCGATATCGATAAAGATGCGGTCATCCAAAACGTGGATGTAAAGAGCATCTACGAAGTGCCCTTAAGGCTGAAAGAGCAAGGGCTGGATGACATCGTGGTGGACAAGCTCAAACTGGACTGCGGTCCGGCGGACTTGTCCGAGTGGCTTGAACTCTTAGAACGGGTTAATAACCCCAAGGCTTCGGTTAAGATCGCCCTGGTGGGGAAATACGTGGAACTGCAGGACGCTTACTTAAGCGTCATCGAAGCCCTGCGGCATGCCGGCATCCATCACCGGGCGGCCATTGAGATCAAATGGGTCCCGGCCGGCGATTTGGAAACCACCGATAACCTGGACAGCTACCTGGCCGGAGTAGACGGCATCCTGGTCCCGGGCGGTTTCGGGGGCCGGGGCATGGAAGGCAAGATCAAAGCCATCAAGTGGGCCCGGGAAAAATCCGTTCCCTTTTTGGGCATTTGCGTGGGCATGCAGCTGATGGCGGTGGAATTCGCCCGGCATGTCTGCGGCTTGGAAGGAGCCCACAGCATCGAATTTGACGAGCAAACCCCCCATCCCATTATTCGGCTGCAGTCCGACGGGAGTATGCGATTGGGAGCTTACCCGGTAATACTCAAGCCCGGCTCCAAAGCTCACGATGCTTACGGCCGGCTGGAAATAGCCGAAAGGCACCGCCATCGCCATGTGTTCAATACCGATTACCGGGAGCAGTTCATCAGCTACGGCATGGCTTTTACGGGCGTTTCCCAGGACGGTCAAGTGGTCGAAGTGATGGAACTACCCAACCACCCCTGGTTCGTGGGCACCCAGTATCACCCGGAATTCAAATCCCGCCCCAACCGTCCCCATCCTCTCTTTGTCGATTTTGTGGAAGCCGCCCTGCAGTGGAAACAGACAAGCAATTAGGTTTTCAGCAAGACTTTGGGTTTCCCGAAGTCTTCTTTTTCAAGTATTTTCCGGCTCACCAGCGAAGGAGGTTAACTCATTGGCCTATCACTGCCGCATCATGACCAGCCAGGAAAGAGACTTATTCAATGATTTCATAGCGCGCCATCCAAAGGGCCATGTGTTGCAGACCTGGGAATGGGGCGAGGTAAAAGCCAAAACAGGTTGGGAGCCCATCAGGCTCCTTCTCTACCGGGACGAGGAGCCCGTCGCCGCCCTCTCCATCCTAAAGCGGCAGATTCCGGTAATCGGCAAATCCCTGTTCTACGCGCCCCGGGGACCGGTGGCCCACATGGACGATTACCGGGGGATGGATGAGCTCTGGCGGGCTGTGAAGAGCCTGGCCCAGAAACATGGCGCCATCATGCTTAAAATCGATCCGGACATACCGGTGCAGGAGGAAGAATTTGCCACCTACCTGGCCAAAGCCGGTTTCCGCCCGGCCAAAACGGCGGAAGGCTTTGACGGCACCCAACCCAAGTTCGTTTTCCGGCTGGATATCAGCCCTGCGGAAGAGGAGATCTTCGCCAACTTCCACTCCAAGACCCGGTACAATATCCGCCTGGCCATGAAAAAAGGGGTCACGGTGCGGGCCGCCCGGGACAAGGAAGACTTAAGGACCTTTTATGATATTCTGAAAATCACCGCGGAAAGGGACCGCTTTTTGATTCGCAGTTTTTCCTATTTCGTCTCCCTGTGGGAGGAGCTGGTGGAACATGACCTGGGCAAAGTATTCCTGGCGGAGTATGAAGGAAAAGCCATTGCCGGCACTTTGGCCCTGATCCTGGGGGACAAGGCCTGGTACCTCTACGGTGCTTCCGCCAACGAGCACCGCAACGTGATGCCGAATTACCTCCTCCAGTGGGAGATGATTAGATGGGCTAAGGCCCGGGGCTGCACCTTGTACGATTTTCGCGGCGTCTCCGGCGACCTTTCGGAGGATAACCCTCTATACGGCCTGTACCGCTTCAAGAGGGGTTTCAACGGCACCTTTACCGAGTTTGTCGGGGAATATGACCTGCCCTTGTCGCCTTTTTACTACTGGTTATGGAACGTGGCGGAACCGTTGTATTACAGGAACCTGCGCACCATTGCCAAGCTGCGCCGGAAACTCAAAGGATAGTGTTACAGCAGTTTAAAGGCGGGAAATCCTCCCGCCTCTTTGCTGTCAAAATATCAACCGGAGGGGAAGCACCAAAAGGCTCAATGCCCGGCCATGGCGGCAGCGATCTTGTTTATTTCCGCCATGAGAAGTGCGAAGTTCTCCAAGTTCAGGGACTGGGGCCCGTCACACAAAGCGGTGGCGGGATCCGGGTGGACCTCCACCATCACCCCGTCGGCACCGACGGCCACCGCCGCCCGGGCCATGGGGGTCACCAGCTTCCAAATGCCCGTGCCGTGACTGGGATCTACAATCACCGGCAAGTGGCTGTTCTGCTGCACCACCGGCACGGCGCTCAAATCCACCGTATTGCGGGTACTCGTTTCATAGGTGCGGATGCCCCGCTCGCAGAGGACGATCTGGTCGCTGCCGGCATCCATGATGTACTCGGCGGCCATGAGCCACTCTTCGATGGTAGCGGCTAAGCCTCGCTTGAGCAGCACCGGTTTCCCGGTCATCCCCACTTCCTTGAGGAGCCGGAAATTCTGCATGTTCCTGGCGCCGATTTGAATCATGTCGGCATGTTCCGCCACCAGTTCCACATCCCGGGGATCCACCGCTTCGGTGACAATGGGCAGCCCGGTCACCCGCCGCGCCTCCACCAGGTATTCCAGCCCTTGTTCCTCTAAGCCTTGGAAAGCATAGGGGGATGTCCGGGGTTTGAAGGCACCGCCCCGCAGGATATGGGCGCCGGCTGCTTTGACTGCTTGGGCGGCTTCCAACATCTGGTCCAGGCTTTCCACGGCACAGGGGCCGGCAATGACCACTACCTCATCACCGCCGATGGTGACGTTGCCCACCCGGACCAGGGTTTTGTCCGGTTTTAGTTCCCGCCCGACTCTTTTGTATGGTTTCATGATGGGGACGATTTTCTCCACTCCCGGCAGGGCGATAATCGCCTCCATGCTCAGCACTTTCTTGTCCCCGATGGCCCCGATGACGGTTTTTTCCTGCCCGTAAATGGGATGGGTCTTAAAGCCTAACTCCACCAACCTTTCTTCCACCCGCCGGATGTCTGCTTCGGTTGCTGAAGGGGTCATCACCACAATCATCACTAAATCCTCCTCTCCAGTATTTCGGCTAAAAAAATTAACTCCCCATCCCAAAGGGACGGGGAGTTACCCGCGGTACCACCCTAATTGGCCTATAAGAAGGCCCACTTGTTAAAGAGTACGGGAAATCCGTGATTTCCGATACCCCCTCTGTTTTAACGGTCAGAGTTCCGGCTCACCTACTATCCCCCTGGGGAATTCAGCTCGCAGCTCAGGGGAGAACTTCAATAACCGGGTTTTTACCGGGCTCCCACCTCATCCCGGCTCTCTGGGAAAAACCACAATTACCTACTTTTCCCCTTCATGGCTCATGACTGGTATGAAGTTCTGGCAATAATTTAGCAATAATTTAGCACAGGAGACAGGCTCTTGTCAACACTATTTTCCAGTGATTTTAATAAATGGCTGCAGGAAAAGCCAGCCCAGGACCAGGGCCGCCGGCACTAGGACCCAGGGGTTGGTCAGAAAGTGGAGCCAGGTGTGACCGCCGGCCAACACGACGGCGCCAAGGAGAAGGCCGGCGAAGATACACCGCCCCGCCCTTTCCATGGCCCGGGATAAAGGGGCCAGCCCCTCGTGGCGGAAGACGATCTGCTGTTCCCCCCGGGCCAGGTTGGTCATCACTTCCGCCACTTGGCGGTACAGGTGGGGGATGGCGTCTTTATAGATCAAACCTTGCAGGTAAATAGTATCCTGTTCGAATCTAGGCATCAACTGCTCCTGCAGGTGTGCATCGGCAATGGAGAGAGCAATCTCCAGGAAATTAATGTCCGGGTCCAAGGCTTTGGCCAGTCCTTCCCCGGCCAGGAGAGCCTTGCCCAGGAGGAAAAAGTTCTCCGGCAGCTTGATGTGGTGATTTAAAGAAATCTCTGCCATGCCTGCCATGAGGTGGCCTAGATGAATGGAGCGGCTGCCGAAACCGGAGATCCGGTCCAAAAGCTCGGCGGTATCCTCATACAGGTGGGCCGGGTGATAAGGGCCCACCACCCGGCCCCATTCCAGGGTCAACTCCGCCACTTTACCGGCATCCCGCTGGGAGACGGCAAACAACAGCAGGGCCATGCGCCGGCGGAAGGTATCATCTAACCGCCCCACCGTCCCGAAATCCACCCAGGCCACTTCCCCTTGGGGTTGGAAGAGGATATTACCCGGATGGGGATCCCCGTGAAAAATCCCTTCCTGAAAAATGGGCCGCAGCAGGGAGTGGAGCACCAGGTAAGCCGCCCGGCGCCTGGCTTGCAGTTCCATGGCTTCCGGCTTGACATGGGGTATGTAATCCATGACCAGGATTTCCCTGGTACTGTACTCCCAGTGCACCTTGGGGACCGTCACCCCGGCCAGGGGGGCCAGGATGCGGCGGAAAACATCCATGTTAAAGCCTTCCACGGTAAAATCCAGCTCCCGCTGGATCTTGCGGGACAGGTCCTCAATGAGTTCACCGAGATCCACGACGCGGCCGGGAAAGGTGCGGGCGATGAGCCTCTCATGCTTTCTTAAAATAGCCAGGTCTTGTTGAGCAATCTTTTTCAGGTGGGGCCGCTGGATTTTCACCACCACCTCCTGCCCGCCGGGCAAGACCGCCCGGTGCACCTGGGCGACGGAGGCACTGGCTAAAGGCCGGTAGTCAAAAACCCGGAAAAGGGCTTCCGGCGGGCGGCCAAAGGCTTTTGCCAGCTGGTAGGTGATCTCCTCCCGGGACATGGGGGCCACGTTATCCTGTAATTGGGCCAGCTCTGCCGCCAGGCCGGCGGGGATTAAATCCGGCCTGGCACTCAAGAACTGCCCCAGTTTAATAAAGGTGGGGCCCAGTCTTTCCATCCCCCGGCGGATATGGCGATAAGGATGGCCGGGCTGCCGCCGGCCATTGGTTTTCCTAACCTCCCTGGCAAAAGCCCAGCCGGTCTCCAGCCCTATTTTGATAATCTGCGCTAACCTGCACCAATGGGCGTAACGGCGCCACAGCTTCGCGACCATGCTGATCCCCCTCTGGTTGACACTAGTATTCTTGCCAGGAGGGAAACTTATACAAAAAAACCCGGCAGCTTTGCTACCGGGCTGCTTTCAAGATTAACTTTTTCAAGTCTTCGGCGGAAATATCAGGACTGCCGGCATTAACCCGGTGCAGCTTATAGGGATTGGTATCCCTCCGGTTCGCGCCGGGTTTAATGCTGAATATGTATTTAAAACCTGCTTCCTCCGCCGCGGCGATGGTCACGTCATCGTACTGGCCAAAGGGGGCGGCAAAGTATTCCACCGGGCTCCCCAGCCTATCTTCCAGGATGGTTTTGGAGGTTCTTAGATCAAGAAGCACTCGCTGCTGCCGCGCTTCCCTTTCTTCTTTCGTCCCGGTGCGGGGATCATAAATCTCCGCCGCTAGAACCGCCTTGTGCCGTCCCAAGAAATCAACGGGCACCTGGTAATGACCGTCGTAACTGTGGCTTTGGAAACTGATGCCGGCCTGGTGCATCTCCTGGATCTGGCTCCAGGTGAGCTTCGGTATTTCGCCCTCGGACCGGCCGATGCGGCTGGCGATCAGGAAAACGGCAGCAGGAAAACCATATTCTTTGAGCTGCGGGTAGGCATAGTGATAATTGCTCTCATAGCCGTCGTCAAAAGTAATGACCACCGCCTTGGGAGGCACTTCCGCCTTTCCCGCCAGGAAATCCCCCAGCTGCTGCAGGGGGATCACATTAAATCCTTCTTCTTTTAACATGGCCAGGTGCCGGCCAAACTTTTCGGGGCTGATGGTGGCGGAACTGGTCTCTTCGGGATCCAGGTGATGGTACATCAGTACCACCACTTTGCCGGTATAATCACCGGTGCCCCAGAGCCCGCCGCCGCTTAGCAAGGCGGCAAGTACCAGGGCAACATTCATAAGCAAAAAGTGCTTCCACTGCCTGCTCAGGGTCATTAACTCCTTTCCATGTCCATACCGGAAATAAACAGAAAAAAGAGCGGAACAGGCAAACCTATCCCACTCGTGCTTCCTCTCATCCGTTAGTTGTTGTTGGGTTCTTTTTTCGGTTCCTCGTTGATAGGTTCAATCTTGGTGGAATCAGTTATATCCTTGGCAGCCGATTTAAATTCCCTAAGGCCCCTGCCCAGGGCCTTGCCTACCTCCGGTAATTTACCAGGCCCGAAAATGATAAGTGCAATGGCCAAAATCAGGATCAGTTCCCATGGCCCGATGCTTGGCAGCAAACCGAACACGTTGCATCGCCCCTTTCTAAATCACCATACAACTGCTTTATTATTTATTATTCTATTAAACTGCTTACCATAATAGTAAAGCATGTCACATGAAAAGTCCATACTTCACGGGGGCGGTCCGGGGAATTTTATTTACAGGCTACTTTGCCGAGCACGGGCCTTTGCCGTTGATGGACATCTCCTTCAAGAAACACTGCTTGCAGTATGGAACTACTGCATGTTTGCCGCAGGCTGTGAAATAGATCCTGCACTGCTGTCCAGACGTCATCCTCCCGGCCGTAAACGGTAATGGAGAATTTATTTTTTTCGTATTCCACTTCAAAATATTTCAACCGTTCCACTATTTCATCGATGATCTCCTGCCTGACAGTCCGGTGAGGCACGGAAAACAATGACAACTGGCATATAATCATACCATATGGCCTCCCAAATGTGTTCTTCTACCTAACTGCAGTAGTATACCGGCAAACAGCATCCATCAGCATGAAAAGTGCTGCAACAATTTGATGCTCACCACCTCCGGCCTATGATTGTCATAAATTTCTGACAATAGGCTCTTGGTATTAATATGAGTGCAAACATTGTACCACATGCCACCCCCCCTGTCTAGGTACCATAACAGGTATAAATGTCCCTTGCTCTTAGTCTCTTTTTCTCAAACTAGGGGTTTACCACCTGCCGCCGGGGCGGCACAGCCATAAGACCGGACCGGCCCAGGCCCAACGGGAGCCCGGGAACACCCGGGTGCAGGGCAAAAAGAAACACAGGAGCATGATGCTCCTGTGTCCCCAGACTTGGTGCCTCAGGGCGGAATCGAACCGCCGACACGAGGATTTTCAGTCCTCTGCTCTACCGACTGAGCTACCGAGGCATGTTGGCGGAGCTGACGGGATTCGAACCCGCGATCTCCGGCGTGACAGGCCGGCATGTTAAACCGCTACACTACAGCTCCATATAGAGAAAGATCAAGGCTCCGGAGAGCCCGATCTTTTATGTGATGGTGACCCGTAGGGGATTCGAACCC